>NZ_JAAHFV010000075.1:0-20647 GCF_010672755.1 Moorena sp. SIO1F2 | reverse complement strand
CTAAAGCGACGTGGAGAGATTGTAAAGTCCGTAAGGTTGACTAAATTTGAGCAATACTTCAACTTAAACAATAGAGTCTGCTCAATATAATTCCTTAGCCTCCTCAGGTGTCGGTTGTCAGTCAAGAACTGCTACTACCCACTATCCACTAATCATTATTAGCCAATAACCAATGACAACAGCTCAACCGCTAAATCATGGACGAGATTATCAGACTACTGATCGTAGAGGATGATGAAGTTAACTGCAAAGCCATAATTAAAGCTCTTAACAGAGGGGGTATACCCGTAAAAATAGCTGTTGCAGTTGACAGCAAAAGCGCTAGGTCGATCATCGCATCACGCTGCGCTAACTCTACCCTGACCCAAGCGAGTTTGGACTGCATTCTATTAGACTATAACTTACCGGATGGGGACGGATTGACTCTGGTTAAAGAAATCCGTGATGCTGGGATTGAAGTCCCTGTGATTGTGTTGAGTGACCAGGGGAACGAGCAAATTAATGAGCAAATTGCGGTTGAGCTGATCAAATCTGGAGCATCGGACTATCTGACCAAAAGCCAAATCTCACCAGAAAATCTCTTACGTAGCCTCTCTAATGCAGTTCGCCTCTACCGCGCAGAACGGGAAGCAGCTGTAGCTCATCAGCGGCTGAAAGAAAGCGAAGAACGCTACCGCTTGGTGCTAGAAGGTTCCAAGAACGGGATCTGGGACTGGAACCTGATCACTAAACAACTGTATTGTAATGACCGCTTCTATGAAATTACTGGCTTGTCCCCTGAACAGATAGGGAAGTACCACCATAACTTTTCTCCTGATCTCTTATTTAAGTTACTAAATTCCTCAGATTTACTCAAAGTTACTAAGGCGGTGGCTAGTTACCAACAAGATTATCTTGAACTGGATGTAGAATTTCACCTACCCTGTGCTTTTGGAGAAGATCGCTACTGTACTGCTCGTGGCAAAGCCCAGTTGAATGATCAAGGAGTACCATTCCGGATGTCTGGTGTAATTACTGATATTACTCAGCAGAAGCGAGCAGAAGAATCCCAGCGATTTCTGGCGGAGGCTTCTGCTGTACTTTCAGCTTCCCTCGATTACCAGACTACATTGGACAATCTAGTGCAGCTGGTAATCCCTCGCTTTGCTGATTGGTGTGCCATTGATGTAGTATCGGGAGTTGATAGCTATGATACTCCCCAGTCTTACCAGCGTCTTGCGGTTGCCCATGTTAACCCAGAGCAAGAGGAGTTGATTTGGAAACTGCACCGTTGCTACCCTCCCCAGGGGGATGAAGAGTATGGCAATGGCAAGGTTTTACGTACAGGTTGTACGGATACCTATTTTGAGGTTTCTGATCAATTCCTAAGAGCTGCTGCTGAGGATCCTGACCATCTCAGGATGTTACAGGCATTGAAAATTAAGTGTTACATTTGTGTACCTTTACGAATGGGTTCACAAATCTTGGGCTCAATTTGGTTTGTCAGGAGTGACTCAGGTCGCCGCTACAATGAGATCGATGTGAAGTTGGCTGAGGATTTAGCTAGTCGCGCTGCCCTAGCCACTGAAAATGCGCGCTTATACCGAGAGGCAAACCAGGCGAGTGATGATCTCAGGCAGGTAATTACGATTCTCAATGAACAGCAACAGCAATTGAGAACCCTACACCAGTTGACTAATCTCCTCAATCAACGACTGACTAACCTTCCAAATCTGTTGCAAGAGATCGTATCGGAGGTAGCTAAAGCGATTGCTGGGGTTGAATTTTGTTTCATCATTCTCAATAATTCCCTCGGTAACCCTGAAGTATTAAGGGTTACCGAGGGAATTCATAGACAAAAGTTCCACTGGGAAGACATCTTGCCCCTTGAGCAAGGGTTACTATCTCAAGTCTTTTTAACTGGCAAATCTCAGTTAATTCATCGCAAGGGTTGGGATGCGCGGCATCCGGAAGAGGAAGTACCTACAGCTATTTACGCTGTGGCGATTGAGTCTGTGCAAGCAGGACGCTTGGGAGTACTAGGTATTGGCAATTGGGAAGACCCAGAGGGATTAGACCAATCAGGTCGGAATCTGCTAGGAGCAGTGGGTGAACAAGCTGCGATCGCAATTGATAATGCTCGCATGATTAATGAACAAGCTGCGATCGCAATTGATAATGCTCACATGATTAAAGCCTTAGAGGAGCAAGAAGCGCGTTTAGAGTTTCAGAACACTATGCTGGCTCGGCAGAATCGAGAACTGGAAATCAGAGATGCATCCCTCAAGCTACAGAACCTGCAATTGTTGGAAGCAGCACGGTTGAAATCCCAGTTTGTTTCGACAATATCCCATGAGTTACGGACTCCCATGAATGCCATTATTGGTTTTTCCCAGGTCCTATTGCGTCAGCGTCAGGGCTCCTTGACCCACCAACAAGCAGATATAATCGATCGCATTGTGAATAATGCTCAACATCTACTGACTCTGATTAAGGATATGATTGACCTGTCCAAAATTGAGGCAGTTTGTCTGGAGTTAACCTTGGAAAGTTTGCATTTGGACAGGTTGATTAAAGAAACTATCAATGAATTCCGTTGCCTAGCTGCTCAGAAGGATTTAGGGTTGTATATCCAAACCAATTTACAAAATCCCATGGTAATCAATGATAGCCTCCGCCTGCGGCAGATTTTGGTCAATCTGGTTTCCAATGCGATTAAGTTTACCGAAATTGGCAGGGTAGAGGTGGTAGTCAAGGAAATTTCCACCGACTGGCTGATGCTCACTGTTAGGGATACGGGAATTGGAATTGCCCAAGATGACTTAGAGCATATTTTTGAGGAGTTCCAACAAATTGATCAAACCACAACTCGCAAGTACTCGGGTACCGGCTTAGGACTGGCAATTACAGAATCTTTAGTCAAGTTGATGCAAGGAACGATTACGGTAGAGAGTAAGGTGGGTAAGGGGTCTACCTTCCATGTCAAGTTTCCTAGACGAGTAAAAGCTTCTACTGGCGATTGTCTTGATTGCGATCTACCAAAATCTAAAACCCTAGCTTGTTCTTTTTTGCCCCAGACTCTTAAAGGATTTCGTGCTCGAAGGGTAATTTATTAGGTTGCAGGTTGCAGGTTGCAGGTTGCAGGTTGCAGGTTTCAGGTTTCAGGTTTCGGTTAGATTATAGCGGTTCTGTTGTGGGATGAGGTAAACCCAAATTTCTTCAACCTCCTCCCCCTATTCCCACTCTCCCCCTAGTAGCGCTGATCCAGATGTACCTCACTCGTGGAACCGCTATATTTATAGATGCGATCAGGAACATGATCAGCGACTCAACCAAGCGATCGCTTCTCGAATCCAATCTTCCGCATTCTTACTTTTAGCGACCTGAGGATCCTCACTGATAGCATGGAGTGCTTGAGCGATTTCATCATTTTCATATCCCAAAGCTAACAAGGTCATCTCCACATCTTCCTGAATTCCTGGTGAGAGTCCATTAGCAGATAGTGGGGACTCTACCTCTGATACCTTATGCCATTGAGCCAACTTCGTTTTCAGTTCTAGAGCAATGCGTTCAGCGGTTTTGCTACCCACACCAGGGGTTTTGGATAAGGCACGAATATTACCTGTGACAATCGCTTGGACTAAATTAGGCAATCCCAAGGTGTCCAGTAGTGCGATCGCTAATTGAGCACCAATACCGTTGACACTAATTAACTGACGAAATAAATCCCGCTCAGCCGCTGAGGCAAAACCGTATAGCACCTGTTGCTCCTCCCGGATTTGCAAATGGGTGAAGATTTGCACGGTTTTTTCCGATAAAGCTACGGGCAACTCCTGGGACAAACGGCGAGTGATTTGTATTTCATACCCAATGTAGTTGACATCTAGAATCAGAGTGACCCGATTACCGGTGCTTTTTTGAATGCTAGCTACTGTCCCCTTGAGATAGCTGATCATTAGTTGAAGGTTGAAGGTTGAAGGTTGGTTGAAGGTTGAAGGTTAGTTGGTTGAAGGTTGGTTGAAGGTTGGTTGAAGGTTGGTTAAACGTTGTTCGCGTAGCGTGGCCAATAGGCCAAGGTTGAAGGTTGGTTAAACGTTGTTCGCGTAGCGTGGCCAATAGGCCAAGGTTGAAGGTTGGTTAAACGTTGTTCGCGTAGCGTGGCCAATAGGCCAAGATTGTTCGCGTAGCGTGGCCTATTGGCCAAGGTTTAAGGTTTAAGGTGATTTGGTTGTTCGCCTTTGGCGTCCGAAGTAGGGGAGGTTATTTGGTTGTTCGCGTAGCGTGGCCTATTGGCCAAGGTTGGTTTAAGGTTGTACTCCACCACGAAAATAGTGAAGGATAGTTGAGAGCATAACCTGCAACTTACCAACCTGCAACTTGTAACTTGATTAATCTGCAACCTACCAACCTGCAAGTTGTTAACTCGATTAACCTGCAACTTGTAACTCGATTAACCTGCAACCTACCAACCTGCAACTTGTAACTCTAACAACCAGCAACTTGTAACTACTTCTTAATTATTGGCGACCATTACTGACACAAAAAGCTAAAATAATTCAAACCTTCTAGTATACCACCTGCACAGTTAGCTTGAGCCATGTAATGGTAATCTGCTGAGTTGTTTTCGTACCACTCCCGAAGTTCTGGTCGGGCGTTACCCACTATAATTCCTCGGGAAAAGCCAACGCTAAATAAGGCAATGTCATTTCCTGAGTCGCCACAAACCACTGTCCGTTCCGGCTCAATTCCCCACTGTTGTCGTAAAAATTCTACCGCTAGACCTTTATCGCTATTGCTGGGTAGAATGTCTAAGTCTTTCCCACCACTATAGATCAACTTGAAATTAAGACCCGTTGCCTGAAGCTGAGATTCCAGTTGAGGTAGCACCGTCAAAGCTGCTTCTTCCGTCAGGTGATAGCTGACTTTAAAGGGACGTTGTTCTGATTCTACTTGGGGAATTAAGTCAGGATATTGGGCAGCCGTTTCGACAATCATGTCCCGATCCCAGCCTTCAGATAACTTGGACCACCAGTCTGGATTGGGCGTATCTTGGCCATCATTATCATAAATTTCTGTACCCACAGAGGTGATCAGAGCATCTGGATCAAGAAGTGGCTTCTCGGCTTTCAGCTCGTGGTAGGAACTATGGGATCGCCCTGTAGCATAAACGATTCTTGTACCATGTTCTTGGCGATGCTGACTTAGCAGAGGGTTCAGTTTAAGCAGAGCCGGATCATCCCCTACTAAAGTATTGTCAAGGTCAGTTACAAACAGAAATTTAGTCACGATAGGATTAGGGTTGGTAATCTCGCCAAATGCTTAGAGTTTGGCTATTGCCTTATTGTCCTACATGGGTGTAACTGAAAAATGCCCTTTCGCTACAATTGATTTAGCTATCTGGCCTGGTACTAAGCGCAATCCCTATGACATAGACAGTTATGGCTCATCTCAACCAACGCCGCCCTCAAAATATTAGTGGTGACTTTTACGTCGATAGCACCTGTATTGATTGTGATACCTGCCGTTGGATGACTCCGGAAGTGTTTCATCGTGCTGATCAGCAGTCTGCAGTTTATCATCAACCTGCTAATGATACAGAACGCTTGAGAGCTCTTCAAGCCCTATTATCTTGTCCCACCTCTTCTATTGGTACTGTTGAGAAACCTATAGAGATTAAAGACGTTCAGCAGAGTTTCCCGATCCCAGTGGCAGAGAATGTCTACCATTGCGGGTACCATTCTGAAAACTCCTATGGTGCTGCTAGCTACCTTATCCAACGCCCCCAAGGCAATATTTTAATCGATTCTCCCCGCTTTACACCGCCACTGGTCAAAGGTCTAGAGGCAATGGGTGGGATTCGTTACATCTACCTGACCCATCGGGATGATGTGGCAGATCATCACAAATACAGACAGCATTTCCAGTGCGATGTTCCTTCGGAACCGCGTTGCGAACGCATTTTGCATAGAGATGACATTACCACTGATACCCGTGATGTGGAAATTCAGCTCACTAGTTCCGAGTCTTATCCCTTAGACAAGGACTTGTTGATTATCCCAGTGCCTGGTCACACCAAAGGTCACACTGTTCTACTGTACAAGAACAAATTTCTCTTCACCGGTGACCATCTTGCTTGGTCTGATCAACTTCAGCAACTGATTGCCTTTCGCCGCCACTGCTGGTACTCCTGGGAGGAATTAATCAAGTCAATGGAGAAATTAACCAACTACTCCTTTGAGTGGGTATTACCAGGACATGGACGCCGGTATCATACTGATGCTCAGACTATGCAAGATCAGCTGAACCAGTGTCTTGTCTGGATGAAGCATCAAGGATGAAGCATCAAGGATGAAATTAAGTAACCACCTAAAATCTTCCCCCTGATCTCCTTGATGCTCCTACTTTGGTAAAACATACCCAAGTCTTGGGTTGATCCCTCATTACGATCACATTTCAGCCATCCAATCAATTGTTCTAGCTCAACACTTTTGCCAAAAGGTTTTTGATCTCGTCCCCACCTTGGCTTTGAACGAAAGAGAGGACAATCGGTATAAATTTAGAAATCTTCCCACTATCCATGCCTAGTTGATCAAAACCTGCTGCCAGGCTAGCTAGAGTGCCTAATTGTCCAACGCCACCACCCACTGATGCCGCTAATCCTCCCAAGGCTCCCATCATGCCACCACTTTTTGGTGCTGCTTGGAGCAAATCATTTATCCCTGGAATATATTGCGCTACTTGGGCAAAACTCTTATCTCCCAGCTTGTCCTTTGCCAGTTGGAAAATAAGTCCAGCTCCGCCTTGGGCTTGATTTTCTTGCACTCCCAGGCTTTCAGTTAACAGTTGAATAAGTTCCATAGATGCTCTCTTATTCGATTGCGATATCGTTGCCGCCTTAATTTAACATCCGATAGCAAAAATACTCATTTATTTACATTTTTTTAACATAGTTATCTATCACTATTTATATTTTATCTTTTTTAACACAACCCATAAAATTTATACACAACTAGTAACTTAGAGCAGTAAGTTCATTTTTGGGCTATAAGCTAGCTGAATTTAAGGGTTAAGGAAATTAACAAAAAATTAATCATTAATCTATAGCAATCCGATCGGATTCGTGAACAGTAACAGGTTTTACTCAGGATTCAGGAAAAATACCACTCAGGGCGATTTTCAAGAAAAAATTGCTAAATTACATTTGTTAGATTACATTTGATTACAGGAAACCGCTCGAATCTTAACTAAATTACTAAAAAATCTAAAGTATTGATAATATAAATAAAATATCGCGCTTAAGCTGAATAATTGTTTTCCAAGTTACGTAAAATGAAATCCAGAGGTGCGACCCGTGGCGAATTTAATAATTAGATGCGGAAAGCGCACCTAATAAAAAACTTTGACCTATCTGGAGGTTTCTATGGTCAGCTACGCATCACCAATGGGAATGGGAGTTAAGTTAACAGCTAACCCAGGGGATAGAATTGCCACTGAACCCCAAACTATTGAGGAAAAAGCGAAGCAGGTTGCTGTCGATACGATTGATATTACAGGGGATCACATCAAAGTCCCCACTTACTTTGTAGTGAAATACCCTGATGGTGAAACCAAGGCGCTACACCATGTCAAGGATGCTGAAGCAATTTCCGATCTGATTCGGCAGATGCAACTGCAGCAAGAAGAGTGGCCTCAAGAATCAGAGGAAGTTAAACATTGGTTGAACCTACCTGGCATCCTTGTAATATTGGCTGGTTTCTTAATGACTTCCATTGTCCTAGTTGGTATTTTCTAGCTGCGCTAATCCTGCACGAGTAATCATGAATAATGAGTGATGAATGATGAACCTTAGACTATAGCTAGGGCTGTATCATTCATCCTTCATTGTTGATCATGTTCAGATTAGATGCCATTAGATGCCATGGGTTCCATTTGTCACTCACCTCAGCATCATTTGAGGTGGTGTTGTGCGCCACAATTGCTCTAAACCAACTGCTGGCATGGTTAGATACAAAAGATCACCTGCGGCTAGGTTAATTTCCAATAAATCCCAGCCATGAATCGTTTGATACTTAGTTTCAACATACAGTGGTACAAAGTCAGCGGATCTGGCAGCATCTTTAACACGGCGTCCACAGAAGGGATGCTCGGTGGTAATCTTAGTTGCTAAGGCAACCCAAAGCGTATCACCAATCATACCATTGCCTAACACTTGTCCACCTAATGCCGCAGCTGCAAAAGAAGGAGTGGCTAATTCTGTGGGAGACAATACTGCTTCAAATTCAAACACTTGCTGTACCATGTGGGAAAAGTGGGGGTCTTGATTCCGGACAACCACTGACAATTTTGAAGCTAGACTTTTGGCACTTAGAGCAATTTCTAAATTGGCAGTATCATCACTAGTAACTGCTAACAGGGCTTCTGCTCGTTGGATGTGTGCTGCTGTGAGTGTAGCAGGTAAACTGGCATCTCCGTGAATGACTGCAATACCAAGAGAACGAACAATGTTCAGGAAACGATTGTTGGGGTTACTTTCAATGACCACCAATTCATGGCCTTGGGCATGAAGTTGGTAGAGGATTTGGACTCCTACATTTCCCAGTCCACATACAACGTAGTGATTTCTGTAGGGAACTCTCGCAGCATCCCAAAACTGTTTGAGTCGGGTACCTAAGACAAAATCGTTTAGTAGAGCATAGCAAATCCCAATCACACCAGCCCCTACTAACATCATCACAGCAGTAAATACCTTAATAGTGTCCGGGGACTTTTCTGCTACTTCTTCTTGACCACCAGCACCCGTAATCATACCCACAGAAAAATATAGAGCATCAACAATAGAGGTTTCTAGGTTGACACACACATAAGTCAATGTGGCCGTAAAAATTATCAGGAGTAGGAAAAGGGTCACTACTAACATCGGTTGAGCATGATGCTGAAACTGTTGTAAGTTTGTGAAGACTTTCAGCAGTTTCTGTAGCCAGGATTGGCGTTTAGCACGAACCCGAGGCTGAGTACCAATAATTAAGCGATCGCCAGGTTGTAACTGTTTGCCCTGAGCTACTGCGGAAACTAGATCTAAATTCGAGTCCATCGGTAGGTAGTAGATCAACATTCGCCTACGCTCATCCCACAGGTCACTCAACTGTGTTCCCATCCAAGGGTGGCTTTCGGTGATAATTTCTTCGTGTATCGGCCAGGTTTGATTGTGTAGCTTGAGTTGCCCAATGGCTCGATTCCCCATTGCTGCGAAGGCAAATACCGGTGCTGCTAGAGAAGAAACACTCATGCTGACATGATCGGGTAGGGTCTGATCTAAACGAGTACCTAGGCTGCTATTAAACAATCGGTTAACGATCCGAATCCGTGGATTAATCACTCGTGCCTGAGTCAGGATTGCCAGATTGAGAGCATCGTCATTACAGGCGAGAACTAGGGTTTGGGCATGTTCGAGTCCAGCGGCAAGTAGGGTAGAAACAGCCCGCAAGTCTCCAATAATAATATTGTTTTCGTCACCAGGCATTATTCTGTTGCTGATGCCAACAACAGCTACTCCCTGCTGCTTCAGTAAGCGGAATATTTTGTATCCAGTGCGACCCAAGCCACAGATAATGATGCGGGGTTTCATGTGTCAACCTTGTTGACCGAAATAATAGTTGTCGTTTTGCATCTAGCTAAGTGTTCTTTTACAATTCTTATCCAAGATAGCTCAAAGAATTGTAGCGGAAGACACTGGTGCTGGGAACGAAAGGGTAAAATCTCACAGCTTTTGCCATTCAGGTAAGCTGCTGACCATCTAATTTGCCTATTTCAGGGTGATCAGGTTTCAGGGTGATCAGGAGATGGAGCAACGGATGGGTTAATAGATGTAACGGATGGGGGGATAAGGGCATGGGGGTGCCGGAAAGCCTGCAATTTAAATGCGGATTAGTTGAATAGGACGTGGACATTATGATATATTAGTGAACCAACCACAAAATCAATATATGTCTAAGGGGTCGCGGATTTAAATTGTATAGCTTTGATTAAGCTCGAAAAACTCATTAACCCTATGCCCTGATCCTCATCGGTCCCTGCTCCCTTGCCGATTCAATATATTAAAATAAAATCAATAAATTAGATATATAAATTAGATGTAGATGCCTCACAGCTGATCACTCCCTCGACCCGTCACCCCTTCATCTTCAAAGCAACTGGTTACAAATATCTACCAAGGTGTACTAGGAATGGGGCAGCCTCTCAATGGCTGGAAGCTTGTATTGACTTGATAGGGCAACCTCCTGCTCGTATATGAACTCGCTGTAGTCAGCTAGATTGTCCAGCCCCAGAAAGTTGAGGATGATCTCAGCTGCTAGCCAAATTGTGATTCTAACCAATAACTGCCGCCATCGTATTATCATTGCATCAGACCTCCTGAGTATAGGTGAGGGAGCACTTCCTGTTAAACAATTTCCCCGACATAATTGACATTTACTGACATCCTAGACTACAGTGAGAAAGTAACAGATCAAACAGCTTCAGATGGATGGATCAGTCAATTACGTTCCTCCCCGAGTCGCCTCCAACAGGCTCGGGGTTAGTACCAAAACACTTGAACGATGGCTTGAGTCAGGTAAAATTCAAGGGATCAAAACTCCTGGGGGACAAAGAAGATACGACCTCAATTCAGTTGTCTCTATCCCATCAGAAAAAATTAGGAGAGACCGATCTACTATCTTGTATGCCAGAGTTTCAAGCCGCTCTCAAAAGAACGATCTTGAACAACAAGTACAGTTTCTCCAGTCTCGTTATCCAGACGCAGAAATCATCAAAGACATCGGGAGCGGACTCAACTTTAAAAGATTTGGTCTTCAAGCCTTACTGGACAGAGTTATCGGCGGTTCTTGCAAGTATGTTGTCGTTGCCCACAAAGATAGGCTTTGTCGCTTTGGGTTCGATCTTATCTCATGGCTGTGTTCTAAATTCCAAACCAAAATACTGGTTCTCGACGAAAAGAACCTCAGCCCAGAACAAGAAATGGTTGAAGATGTACTCGCGGTCATCCATGTCTTCAGTTGTCGATTGTATGGACTCAGGAAATATAAAAACAAAATCCTTGAAGACAACGACTTACCGAGTATATCCAAACAAGGATCTTGAGAAAATATGGAAGAAGTGGGTCGCCGCTGTCAGGAAAGTTTACAACATATCAATCGAGCAACTGAATAAGAACCAGGGTTATACAAAGGTAGGAAAGAAAGGAGGAAAACATGGCTTTAGAACTTGGTTAAAACAATCTGGGTTAATCCCTGAGTGGTGCAAAAGCCTAAATGTTTCTAAAATACTAGATAACGCTTCCATGGAAGCTTATACAGCTTGGAAGGGAACGGCTAAACAACCGAAGTTCATAGGTATTGGTAAAAAAAGAAAGTCCAATCCACAAGCTGGTCTAAAGTTAGCAAAGTTCCGTAGTGTAAGGGATCAAAAACAAACAATTCAGTTTGATCCAACAGCTTACAAAGGGGGAAGATGGATGGTCTCCACGACTAAACATTTACCGAAGCCTAAGTTCAAAGGTAATAATCACTGTATATTGACAGACGGTTCTACGGAACTGACTTACAACAAAGGAAGATGGTTCGCTCATTTTCCAGTTGAATTTACAACAGAGCCTACTCTTACCAGAAAAGTGGTAGCTTTAGACCCTGGCGTCAGAACATTCATGACAGGATTTGATGGAAATCAATTTCTTGAATTTGGAATTGATGACTTTCAGAGGATAGCCAAACTTTGCTCTCATTTAGACAAAATAAAAAGTAATCACGATCAGGCTAAGGGACACAAAAACAAGCATAAACGTTATCGACTAAAAGCGGCAATGGAAAGACTCAGAACTAAGATTAAAAATCTAAGAACTGAAATCCATAAACAAGTTGCCTCGTATTTAGCAAAAAACTATGACGTAATTATCTTGCCTACATTTGAGACTTCTCAGATGGTTGTAAAGAAAAAGCGTAAATTGAGGAGTAAAACGGCTAGGGCTATGATGAACTGGGCATTTTATCAGTTTTCGCAAATATTAGAACATCTGTGTAATCGGTATGGTTCCAGATTGGTGAGAATGACAGAAGAGTACACTTCAAAAACCTGTACAAAATGTGGACATATTCATAGAAAACTTGGTAGTTCTAAGAATTTCAAATGTCCAAAATGTAATTATGAAATCCATCGAGATTTCAATGGAGCCGTTGGGATATTCCTGAAGGCGATGTGGGATACCACCTTCCTCAACAATGTTGGGGATGTAGTACTCAGCGTATCTGACACCATAGACAGCAATGTCTATGATGTCATGGTTTGTCAGGGTTAAAAGTATCAGGTTAGGTTTATGGTTGTGATAATCTGTTCAATTTAGTTATCAGGCTCAATTTTGTCTTTTATGCGCGCCGTATGCAGCAATTCCGTCCCGGTGTGCTTACAGTCGTCGAATTAAATTCGCCACGGGTCCGGTTCGCTTGGTGAACGATTCAATTGAAACTTGATAGGGCACGCTTCTGCAATGTTTAGGACTACAGTAGTAGTCAAACATAGCGTTATAAGCTATTTTGGGGCAGATAAACTAGGATTTAGGAAAGAGGCAGCAATGGGATATCACGTTATTTACGATGGCGACTGTAATCTTTGTGTGACTCTGGTACAGCTATTAGAAAATCTGGATCAGGGCAAGCTATTTAATTACATACCCATGCAGGATAAAGAAGCTTGCGGCAAATTACGGGTAACACCTCTTGAGTGTGAGATGGGTATGATTTTGATCGATGCTTCTTCTGATGATTGCCGATGGCAAGGAAGTGATGCCGCTGAAGAGATTGGGCGTCTATTGCCATTGGGTAATATCTTTGTATCGGCTTATCGGGCAATGCCTGGAGTGAAATCGTTAGGCGATCAGGTTTATGAGCAGATTCGGGATAATCGTTACACTTGGTTTGGTAAGCGTTCTACTACGTATAAATCGGTTTACCCAGTAGGTTGCAAGGCTAATCCCAGTTGAGGCTAGACTAGAGACTCAATCATAAGCATTCAGCCGTCAGCCTAATGCCGTCACCCTAATGCCGTCAGCCGTCAGTACCTCAAGTAGCGCATGAGCAGCAGAGCAGCAGAGCAGCAGAGCTAAATGCTTACACTCAATCAACTTTTATCCGCGCTTCTTGTAATTAGAAACACACAATTCCCTATTATAAACTTTGGGGATAAGCTTAACCTATAGGAAAGTTGAATGTAATGTATTAGAATACTTATTTTCCTGGACTAATCATCTGATCGTGATGGGTTTTCCATCACGGAGATTGTCCCATAGGAATAGTTACATCAATACCATCAACGGCAATTGAGTGATATTCAGCCATGTCGATCGAAAAACTTAAGCCTGCCGACAAAGGAGCTGTCGGGATTTATGTTCCCTACTACCAGGGTAATAAACGGAATCTTTTACCTATAGCAATTAGCCTCTACCAACAAGGGTCTTTGGAAGGTCGTCGCCACATAGAAGGCGGTGATAGTATTCCCTTCGTTGCTACTTGGTTTGTATCTAATCTTCCTTCGGAATTAACTCGTTGCCGATTACAGTTTGATGGTAACGCGGATCTCAGTTACGAACTGACTATGCAAAATTCTGAGTTTGTGAATTACTTAATCGAAGTGATTATGAACTTTAAGCGATCGCGCATAACGGATTTTTCCAAGGCATTCTACCGCAAACTACTACGCATTGATGAATAAACAACCAGTTCTCTAGTTATAGGAGTGTAAATAAGGGGTGGCAAAATCCGCTAAGTATTTACTAATTGGGTCAACAGAAGCTTACAGCGGTAAGTCAGCAACGATCCTGGGAATTGCCGATCAACTGCAAGCAAAAGGGATAACGATTGCCTACTGTAAACCACTGGGTACCTTTTTGAGTAGCAATCAAGGGTCAACGATAGAGGAAGATGTCCAGTTTATCACTGACATACTTAAGTTGCCAGATAACATGGTGCGATCGCCTTTGCTGTTTATGGATGCTCAAACCATTGAAAAACGCTTGGGAGGACAAGACTCAACCGATTACCGTCAGTCTCTTCAAGACTATCTCCAATCACTAAATAGTGATGTAGTTTTGGTGGAAGGAGCAGCAACCTTGAGTGCGGGTACTCTGTTTAACTTATCATTACCAAAAGTTGCTCAGACAATTAATGCTGCTGTCTTATTGGTGGCTCGTTTTCACTCGGTTTTACTAGCAGATGCGTTGTTATTTGCTAAGCAACGTCTAGGGGAAAGCTTACTGGGAGTTTTAATTAATGATATTCCCCAAGACAAGCTATCAAGGGTAAAAACAACATTGAAACCGTTTCTGGAACGGCAAGAAATCCCAGTATTGGGAATGATGCCTAGAAATAATCTGTTGCGCAGTGTTAGTGTTCGGGAACTAGTACTTCAGTTGCAAGCTAAAGTGCTATGCTGCCCTGACCGCTTGGATTTGATGGTGGAAAGCTTGACCATTGGGGCGATGAATGTCAATGCTGCTCTGAAGTATCTACGCAAGGGCGTTAATATGGCGGTGGTGACGGGAGGCGATCGCCCAGACCTTCAGATGGCTGCTCTAGAAACCTCAACCCACTGTTTAATTCTTACCGGTCAAGTTCAGCCTCAAGCGGTTATTCTCAGACGTGCTGAAGAGTTTGAAATTCCCGTACTTTCCGTTGATTTAGACACCCTCACTACTGTTGAGATTATTGACAATTCTTTTGGTCAAGTACATCTCCATGAAGCAATTAAGGTGGAGTGTATGCAACAGATGATGAATGAATATTTCGACATTGAGCGGTTGATCAAGTTACTTGGTTTGAAACCAGCTTTATAGATGCATTAGTTGAAGGTTAAAAGGTGAGAAGGTTATTCGCACAATGCGATTCTGTATAGGGTAGGTTTGCAGGTTCCGTAGCGTGGGCTATTGGCCAAGTTTAAAACGTTAACTTGAAAGTTACTAAATAAATTATAACTCTGTTAAAGGTAACTCTATTATAGCGTTTATCGTAGCTATGAGGTACACATTATTTTTTCCCTCTTCCCTCACTTCCCCTCCTGGGAGGGGTTAGGGGTGGGTTACTCTTACCTGCTCCGAAGTCCCTGCTCCGAAGTCCCTGCTCCGAAGTCCCTGCTCCCTAAAACCCATAAATTTGTACCTCACAAGTCGTAGAATTGCTATAAATTAAATATGAAAACAATTCTGGTTTTTGTCATCATTAATTTTGAAGGTTGTCAGGTTATAATGTTGAAGGTTAAAACGTTTGCCAAAAGGCTACGCTAAGCGAACAACGTTAAACTTGCTTGCCTTCTAACTCTTTTCAACTTTCAATTTGCTAACTTGTAATTTTGTTAACGATGAAACCAGTTATTGTTTTCGGCAGTATCAATATGGATTTGGTAGCCAAAACTCCCCGGTTACCAGTTCCAGGTGAAACACTACAAGGCCATGAATTTTTTACTGCTCCTGGTGGGAAAGGGGCCAATCAAGCTGTGGCGGTAGCACGGTTGGGTATCCCCACTAACATGGTGGGGCGCGTTGGTTGTGATGATTTTGGCACTCAGCTACGCTACAGTCTAGGGGTAACGGGTGTTGACATCGATAGCGTTTTGGTTGAGGAGGCGGTGAGTTCTGGGATTGCAGTGATTTCGGTGGATCAGGCTGGGGAGAATACCATTATTTTCCTGGCTGGTGCTAATGGGCATGTTAATGAAACTGATGTGGAACGCCTCAGTAGTTTGTTGCCAGAAGCCGCTGTTTTATTGATGCAGTTGGAGATTCCCATGTCAGTGGTGCTTTTAGCAGCAGCCGCAGCTCAGAAAGTGGGTTGTCCAGTGATTCTTGATCCAGCACCAGCTCAGGACTTGCCAGAGGAACTGTATGGCATGGTGGATATTATGACACCGAATCAGTTGGAAGCCTCTGTACTAGTGGATTTTCCTGTCGATACCATAGAGTCAGCGAAGAACGCATCAGAAGTACTGTTGCAACGAGGTGTGGATACGGTGATTGTGACCTTAGGGGAGCAGGGGGTTTTCTGTGCCACTGCTTCTGAATCGTTCTTCGTCCCTGCTTTTTCTGTTGAGGCTGTGGATACTGTGGCAGCTGGAGATGCCTTTAATGGTGCAATGGCTGTGGCAATAGCCAAAGGGTTACCGTTGCGGCAAGCGGTAATATGGGGAGCTGCAGCTGGGGCGCTTGCTGTGACTAAGGCTGGGGCTCAGCCGTCTTTGCCGGATAAAGAGACATTCAATGCCTTTCTCACAGAATTAGGTATTAGCTATTAGCTATGATACCATGATAGTCTTAGATATTAGATATTAGATATTAATTCTTAGATATTAATGATTGCTAATAGATCATTTCCCCGAAATTTGCTACTACTGGAAATCCTGATGGTGGAGCTACTCATTAATACTAATTAATCCAGTTTGAGCAAATTATTGAGTTTTGGTAGTACGTCTTTTTCAAAACTCAGCCACTCAGCAGTCACTACTATACAGTAACTATACAGTAACATCCTCATAAATTAAGGAGATGGGACAACTAAAATCAATGCTAGTCAAGTGAATTTCGTCTCCTTCTGTGTAGGGATTGAGTTCCCATTTGCCTTGTGGATTGCGCCGGAAGCACTCGATAGTGATCTGTTGAGTATCAATCAAAAGGTATTCTTGTAAGGTTTTGATGCGGCGATAGTTAGCAAATTTGCGACCTCGATCAAAGGCTTCAGTGGAGGGAGAGAGGACTTCTGCAATTAGACAGGGATGATAAATGACTTTGAGGGCATTGCTGTCTCGTTGGTCGCAGGTTACCATGACATCAGGGTAGTGAAAGGGTCCTTTTTCTGATACACCCACTTTGACACTAAAGATAAAAGGACGACACGAACCTCCCCGCAAATGGCTTTTTAAGGCAGTGGCAAGATTCAGAGCAATGGTTCCGTGGGGAATAGTTCCCCCAGTCATAGCATAGACTTCGCCGTCGATGTATTCATAGTTAAGTTCTTGCTTTTCTTCCCAGTCTAGATAAGCTTCGGGAGTCATGTACTCTCTGTGATAAGAAGCAACCATAACCACCTCTTTTATGTCCTGTTTTGGAGCTAGTTGAGCTTGATTTAAACTATAGCGCGAAACTCCCCCTGACCGAAACCGCGACATATGATAAGACAAAATATTTTTGCTTTCATACCTGCTCGCTTTCGACAGGGCCTTCAATATTGCTTTTTCTAAAAAGGGGTATTGTAACTGTAAACGTTGTCCCTTGGTTGAGAGTGCTTTTAACTTCGATTTGACCGTGGTGATTCTCAACTATTGTTTTAGCGATCGCTAAACCTAGCCCAGCTCCTTTTGCTGTATCATAAGGTCTAGCTGGATCAGCTCGATAAAAGCGATCAAAAATGTGAGGTAATGCTGATGGTGATATGCCTCGACCGGAATCAGTTACCTTGACTTGAAGGAGGTAGCGCGGTCTTGGGGTTCCCCCCCATGAGGGAGTAACGGTGAGGAATGGCAGGTTTCTTGCCCTATGTTTGCTGGGAGGTTCTAACTGTTGTAATTCCACTTGAATAAATGCTTCCCCTGGAGTTTTGGTAGAAGCGGGTGTGTATTGCACAGCGTTATTGACTAGATTGGTAAATAAACGTGCCAATTGATTCCAATCCCCCTCAAGGGTAAAGGCATCTTCGTCGAATGTTGGATTTTGGAACACCTGACTAGGGCAGGCTGGCCGAAATGCTTGACCATCCTCCATCTCCCCCTCTTTCTCCTCTGTCCCCTGTACCTGATCGGGATTGGGGATGTCAATCAAGTACAGGGAAATCCCTTTTTCTGTAGCAATCAGTTGTTGCTCCTCGATCACTTCCATTAGCAAAGCATCTAGGTGGACTAATTGCCACTGGGGTTTTACCATACCGCTATCAGCACGAGCCAAAAACAGCAGGTCATTGACCAGTTTTCCTAAGCGCTGGGTTAATCGCTCTATCACTTCGAGTTGGTGCCGTTGCAGCTCAGATGCCAAATCGGGATCCCCCAGAGCAACTTGTACATTAGTCTGAATCGTGGCAATCGGGTTTCTGAGTTCGTGGGAAGCATCAGCAGTGAATTGTTTGAGCCGTTGGTAGGACTCCCGTACTGGTTCCATAGCCATACCAGATAGTAACCAACCAATAGCACCAGTAGAGATAATTATCACCACTGTACCTAGAGTCAGATCAAATATCAGTTGGTGGCTGGGTTTGGTGACTTCAAACCATGGGTGGCTAACCCGTAAATAACCCAAGATATAATCCTCGATTTGCACCAGTTGGGTTAACTGTCGCAGGAGATGCTCTGCTGATAAATGAACTGTTGCCCTAGTGGTGTTGGTCTTTAAGGGAATAGTTAAGGGTTCTGAGAAGGTTGACCACAGCAAATCCCCCTTCGGACTAAACCACTCCAGGTCAATGTGGTCATCTTCTACCCCATCACTATTGTCTCGAAAACTGGCTTCAATGTTAAATTGGTAGGGCATCTCGCCATGGTCCACAGGTTGAATCACCAGTGATCGCTCTACCACTTCTACGACATGTTTGAGGGTGTCATCAACCCGTTCAATCAGGGTGTGGCGGACATAAAGATAGACAGCAGTTGCAAATAATAACAGTAAGACTGCCGTGACCGTAGTGTACCACAGAGCAAGGCGTCGGCGAGTAGTTTGAAACATGCTTATTTAACTCAGATCTTGAGCACAACTGAGAACCGAACCAGTTGCTGCCAGTGTAGAGGACAAAGCTAAAATTGATATCGTGTCCGACTTGTCAGAAACGATCAGCCCTTAGCCTAAGCTGATCATGCCTAATGCCTTCAAGGATAAACCTAATTCTTGAAATCTTACTACGATTACGCCTCCTCAGATTTAAGATTAATTTTATCATTCGAGGCGAAATGATCCATCGAAGACCCTCAGACGGTATACTTTTTAGTATTTTAATCCCCTTAATCTCAAGGATTATACGGATTTTATGTGAATTTTTTAGGAAATTATCCGTATAAGTACGGAGATAACGATTAGTGAAATTACGGTGGAAACAGGTTTTTTTTTAAGTCAACATTAACATAATAGAGTTAATTCATATCTCACAGATGTTTGTTGATTAGTTAACGGTATTTCAATGTCATCAACATACCTACCAGTCACTTCTCCTTCAGCTGATCAAAGCAATTTCCCTGCACCAGTCCCTGCTTCAGTTATTTATTTTCAGAATAAACTGCCCAAAGAAAGACCAGAGCATCCTGATTGTACCCGAATCCTCTTAATTGAGGACGATATCCAGGATATTGAGCTCATTAAAGCATTACTCAAAAAGGCCAAACATTTTCCAGCAACACTCACCCATGTAGAGACCTTAGAGCAAGGTATCGAATGCCTAAAGCATGGAAATATTGATATCGTACTCTGTGACCTGTTCTTACCAGATCAGCAAGGCCTAGAGACATTTTGTGAAATTTATGCCCAGTTTCCGGAAGTGCCTATAATCATTCTGAGTGGACTGACTGATGAGAATTTAGCCATAGAAGCGCTACAAGAAGGAGCACAGGATTACTTAGTTAAAGGACAATTTGATCGGAACCTATTGGTACGAGCGATGCGCTATGGCATTGAGCGGCAACGACTGCTGTTAGCACTGAAGCGACAAACTGAAGCCCTACGAGCCAGTGAAGAGCAATTTCGCACCATGATTACCAGAAATGCTGATGGTGTTGTCATTATTGATCACAATCGAGTGATTCAATTTGTTAATCCAGCAGCAGAATCCCTGATCAACTGTAAAGCGGAAATACTCCAAGGAGAAATATGGTGCAGTTCCCTAGTGGTTGGCCAAACTACAGAACTAGATATTTGCTCCTCCTATGGAAAAATTGTTATTGTCGAAATCCAGCTAGTAGAAATTCAATGGGAAGGGAAAAAAGCCTATATGGCATCACTGCGAGATATCACCACTCGCAAGGAAATAGAAATTGCTCAGAAGCAACTGAATGATGAGTTAGAACGTCGGGTTAAAGAGCGCACAGTTGAACTAAGAGTAGCCAATGCTCAGCTCCAAGTTTTGGAAGTTAAACTACGTCAATCACTGCTGAAAGAGAAAGAATTGAGCAAATTTAAATCTCGGATTATCTCTAGCATTTCCCATGAATACCGCACCCCATTAACTACGATTTATTCATCAGCAGCAATCCTGGAACGGTACTGTGATAAAATTGATCCGACTCGGCAAGTAAAACATTGTAGACGTATCCAATCCATGGTTCAGCACCTGACTGGTTTAGTGGATGATGTGCTATTTATTAACAAGACGGAATTTGACCAACTAAATTTCAAACCAGAACCTATATACTTAGTTGAATTTTGTATTAAATTAGTTGATGAAATCAAATCTAAAACCACAGATAAACACCAGATATTGTTTAGCCATGAAGGTGATTGTAAGGAATTTACATCAGATCCTAAGATGCTACGACAAATGCTAACTAATCTCCTCTCTAACGCTATTAAATATTCTCCTCAAGGAGGCACAGTCGAACTTAACCTTAAGTGTGAAACTAATCAAGTAATACTGGAAGTTACAGATGAAGGGATTGGCATTCCTAAGCA
>NZ_JAAHFV010000074.1:0-21084 GCF_010672755.1 Moorena sp. SIO1F2 | reverse complement strand
CGCATCAATCAACATTTTGCGAGTCGGGCTGGATGTGTTCCCGACTATAAAACGCCGTAGAGGGAAGCCTGTAGTTGTTGAATCTACTACTAATAGTACCTCGCAGGAAGCTCTGACCGCTCTTTATGAGCATCAGAAGCCCACACTGAAAGCGTAGCGTCAGTGTGTGGTACATCACAGAACGCCCTGTCCAATGATGAAAGCTATTGATTAGACGTTGGCTCTGGCGAATTACTGCGTCTTGTTGCCAAGGAAATTGGAGCTCAGTGTTCATCGGTTTATTATTGTGTATAGACTCAAGGGGTGACAACAAAGCTCAAACCTAGGCAGGTGTTAGGTGGCACGGTGTTAGGTGTTGGGAAAATTACAGCGACTCGTGAAGTTGTAATTCCGAGCAGTTGAAGCAATTTTCACCAATCCAACTGCATAGATAGTGTTAATCAACCACTACGCCATGACGATTTTCCCTAAAACCTAACCCCATTAACCTAACCCCTGTAAGATTTTCAATTAGCTTGTCACCCCGTGAGGTGTATAGATTTATCACCCTTAGGGAACTATAGCAATCCTAAACTCTGTGATTCTGAACTCCTGCAACTTCTTGATTACTCGGCTTCCCCAATCAGGGTAAAAGCTGCCCATTCCACTGGATTTGGGTACTGTTTAAGAGTCGTAAGCATGGCTTGACGCAGAGCAACTGCTTTGTCAGGTGTTTGTTGTAGCTGGCGATAGAATTCAATCATCAGGTCAGCTGTGGAGTCATCAGGTACTTTCCAGAGGGAAACAACCACACTAGGTACACCAGCAGCAACTAAAGAACGGGATAATCCAATCACGCCATCACTGGTAACTCTACCTCTACCAGTGTTGCAAGCGCTTAAAACTACTAACTCAGCTCTAAGCTTGAGGTCGAGTATTTCACTAGCGCTGAGAAAACCTTTATCTGTTTTAGTCGGAGCAAGGGCGATCGCTCCTGGTAAACCTAATCCCTGGAAGTCATTGAGTAAGCCGTGAGTAGCTAGATGTATGATCTTTGCCTTTGACATTTGCTCAACTACTGCTGCCTTAGTGGCTTGATTGCCAATCAGGGCTTGAGTATTGAACATCTCAGCGATCGCTAGCGCTTCTGTTTCTGTTCCAGGAAGAGGGGGCAAACCTTGAGGCATAGTGGGATTACCAATTACTAGCATCTCTTCTCCAGAAACCAGTTGCCGTTGCTGGTTAGTTAAATCCAGCACCTGAATAGAGGGAGCAGTGAGCATAGTATGTTTTTCGATCAGGTATTGACCAGAAGCGTCTTGTAGTGCTGGGAAAGGTACTAGAAACAAAGATTCGTGGGGAATAAAAGTAACACGAGCTTCGGGATTAGTAGGTAAGAGTTCGGCAATTGGTTCAATGAGCAGTTGATGCAGTTGTTTTAATCGTTCAGTTTGACCAGCTCTCTCTGTTTTAGTCAATCTTTCTCTGGGAACTAAATCAACTAGGGATGGACTTCTTCTGAACACAATGGATTTACGAGTGATAACAACCAATTCTTTCAGAGATGTATCCATATTAGTTAAATCAACCTGACGAAAAGCGATTTGACCTGTGGGTTTAATTACCCAAATATAAAGCTCCTTGTCTTGAAGTTGCCGCACACCTTGGGCTTCGACAACTTCTTTTATAATCGAGTATAAAACTATTGTCGAGTTTTGTTTTTCAGTAATTTTTTTAATTTGTTTGATGTTCGGAGGAGCAATCGGTTTGTGATTTTTGAGGTTTGGTTCAGACTCTGATAAACCTCTCGCTAATAGTTCAACAAAGGCTCTTGCTCGTCCTCTTTCAGTAATTTCTATGGCTTGATTGAATTGTTTTCGTTCTACTAAATACTCTTGTAAAGTGCTATAAGTTGTTTCATGAGTTTCAAATATTGATACTCTCTCAAGGTCATTGCTGCCTAAGTTTGACCGCAAAGACTCCCAAATTTCAATGGCAGCAAAGAGAGCCTCATTTGCTTCTTGAGGATTTCCGGCTTGATAGAGAGCATCACCTAAGTTACTCAAAGCTCGTCCCTTGGCGTGGCGATCACCTAGTTGCTTGGCAATTTCTAAACTCTGGCGTTGGTAGTTTACTGCTTGGTTGTAGTCTTCTAGAGCATGGTAAATTATTCCCAAATTTTCTAGGGCTACTAACTCTCCATAGTTATCTTGCAGTTTTTGTGCGATCACTAAACTCTGCTGAGAGTATTCAATTGCTTGGTTATAGTCGGTCAGGGTATAGTAGACCAAGCTCAAATTAGATAATGCTCTTGCCTTTCCAGGTAGGTTATCGGATGTTTTAGCGATCGCTAAACTTTTTTCTTGGTATTCAAGTGCTTTGGTATATTCCTTTTTAGCGTAGTAAGCTAATCCGAGATTGCTTACTATATTCCTTTTCCACTCAGACTCATTGGTTGAGTTTACTAGTTCTAGACCCTGTTTATAGTATTCAATAGCTTTGTCATAGTTTCCTATTGCGCCATAAGCGGCTCCTAAACCACTAAAAGCTTGTGGTTTTCTTCTTAAATTTGGGTCTGATTGGGCAAGATTAAAATGCTGCTTATGATAGTCTATAGCTTTGCCATAGTCTCCCAAAATATAGTGAGTTACTCCGAGGTTATGTAAAGCTTTTGCTTCTCGCAATTGATCGCCAATTTTTCGTGCAAATTCTAAGTTTTTATGATAGCATTCGGCAGCTTTAGTGTAATCTTTGGCAGCAACTTGTATAGAAAATCCTTGAGGATTTATGAGCAATTGTTCTTCTGCCAGACAATCTGTAATTTCCAGTACCAGGATTGTCAGTCGTTCTAGTTCAATTGCTTGAGTCTTGTTTGACCTCTTGCTCTGATTGACCGCCAAATCTGATCGATTAACCTGGGTTGGCAAGGCAGAGTTTTGATTGTCTGACCTTGGTGATGGTTTTCCTGGGGAAGGATTGGGAGGATTTCCAGGATTTACAGGATTTACAGGTTCAATAATTACTGTTGTTGAAGGTTCTGGCGGTAGTAGTGCTGGAAAATCTGACTGTAGTTGTGGTGGTAGGGTTGGTAATGGATTTGGGTCGATGACTGAAGCAGGTTCAATAATGGGTGGCTCTATAGGCAGGAACGCTGGAGCTTCAGGTACTACTGGGACTGGAGATTCTGCACTCCTTGGAAAGACATTCTGGTTTCTGAAATCTAGAATGGAAATAATAGTAGAAGTAGCAGTAACATTTCCTTTACTGATGTCACTACCAGCAACAAGAGTAACATTGCCACTCTCACCATTACTACTAGCAGCATTTATATCACCAGCATTAATACTTCCCTCTGTAGCGAATAATTGAACCTCTCCTCCTTTACCTTCCACAGAGGAAGAATCAACTACCCCAGCACTAGTATCAATATTTCCTGTATCGCTAACAGCAGTAATATCACCACCATCACCATTATTACTGGAAGCATTGAGACTCCCGGTAGTGATATTACCTTCTGCTTTCAGGTCAATATTTCCACTATCACCACTTACCGCCGTTGAATCCAACGTGCCACTACTAGTATCAATCCCTCCTTGTCTACTATTGAGGAAAATTCTTCCACCATCCGAAGTAATTGATGCTGTCCGAATATTACCTTCTGCTTCAATAACTACTTGCTGACCAGCGCTGATATCCTGCACTACTACATCGCCAGGATTAATACTTCCCTCGGTAGCGAATAATTGAACCTCTCCTCCTTTACCTTCCACAGAGGAAGAATCAACTACCCCAGCACTAGTATCAATATTTCCTGTATCGCTAACGGCATTAATATCACCACCATCACCATTATTACTGGAAGCATTGAGACTCCCGGTAGTGATATTACCTTCTGCTTTCAGGTCAATATTTCCACTATCACCACTTATCGCCGTTGAATCCAACGTGCCACTACTAGTATCAATCCCTCCTTGTCTACTATTGAGGAAAATTCTTCCACCATCCGAAGTAATTGATGCTGTCCGAATATTACCTTTTGCTTCAATAACTACTTGCTTACCAGCGCTTATATCCTGCACCACCACATCACCATCTTGCACCTGGATACCAGAACCTATCAGTTGTACTGTACCATCACGATTTACCTCAATTCCTGTAGCATCACCGCCGCCAACTGTCAGCAGTTCGGGTAGGGAAAGGGGAGTGAAGGGAACAGTGGCAGAGGGGGAAACTTCTAAACTCAGAATATTACCTGGCTGGGAAATACGGAGTAAATTTTCTCCAGGCACAGCCTCAATAGTAACTTGACCACCAGGGGCAGTAAGAGTGCCATTACTGATCACAGTACCACCTACTAAGGTTAAATTCTGCCCCTCTTTAACTGCTAAATCAGCTAAATTGATGATCCCACCTGGTTGGGAAACAGCAAAATCAAAAGTATTGGGCTTGCCTACCAAAGAAGCATAGTCATTGCTACCAATGGCGTTAAACCAGCCGCCATCAAAACCAATACCAGTAGCAGTGGTGGCGGTAAAAGAAGCAGGTAGATCG
This sequence comes from Moorena sp. SIO1F2, assembly GCF_010672755.1. Taxonomy (NCBI): domain Bacteria; kingdom Bacillati; phylum Cyanobacteriota; class Cyanophyceae; order Coleofasciculales; family Coleofasciculaceae; genus Moorena; species Moorena sp. SIO1F2. Next base: position 16,554 of record NZ_JAAHFV010000074.1, on the reverse strand, counting down.
ATGCTGGCACCAGCACCAAAGACAATCCCAGCGGGGTTAATCAGGAATAAATTGGAATTACCCCCTGTAACCTGGATTAAGCCATTAATTACAGAAGCATCACCACCAGTGACTCGCCCTAGGATATTTTGGATATTAGGATGAGAGAGAAAGATGGCAATCTGACCTTCACTCAGACCAAATTTCTGGAAGCTGTGAAAGAGATTCGCACCATCTCCCGACAGCTTACCGCCATCAATGTTGAATTGGTTACCCTCAGGGTTGACAACAGTACCAGTACCATCGTTGGCTTCAACTATCGGTTGCGCCTGCACAGGGGTTGGCAACGGGCAACAGCTCAAATAGGTTGAAGAACAAACAAGCAGGAAAAACTTACTTGCTGCCCATCTTCCCTTACCCATGATCTGGCTCAACAGGTTAAGACAGCTCAATTTTAGTCTCATAAATTATATAATTCATAGGGAATCTGGGTCGAATACACCCTTTTCAAGAAAGTAGACCTAGATTGAACAGGGGGTTACTAGAGCGGATTTGGTATCAAAGCTCTATTGCTTCATTCTTTGGGAGAAATCCCCCTTGGGATGAGGACACTTTATTTAATTTTAGAGAAATATCGATCATCTCAGTTTCCTTTAAACTATGTATTTATCAGGGCTAATGCCTCCCTTTTATGCAGAGTATTGGTTTTTGTCACAAAACTTTACATACTTGACTTTACATATTAAACTATATATAATTTACTTTAAACACATACTCTAGGGCGTGTCTGCTTGCCTCAATAGCCCTAAACCAATAATTCCTCCAACTCCTGTTAGTCTAAAAAATCTTAGTTAACTTGGATTACCTAGCAGTTTATCCCGCAGCTGCTTAATGCGATCGCGTAACTTTGCTGCGGTTTCAAATTCCAAGGTCTTTGCTGCTTCCTTCATCTGTTCTTCTAACTGATTAATCAACTCCGGAATCTTCTCCAAAGGTACATCATCCACCTGTTCAAACACCGCTTCCAACTGTTGGGAATTCAACCGTCGGGAGACATCCAAAAATGTCAAAATCGGATTATTGGCGGTTTTGCGAATCGGCTGTGGTATAATGTTATTATTGATATTATATTCAATTTGAATCTTACGACGGCGATTAGTCTCATCAATCGCTTTTCTCATGCTTTTTGTAAGGGTATCAGCATACATAATGGCTTGCCCTCGGACATGACGTGCTGCTCTGCCTATAGTTTGAATAAGCGATCGCTCTGCCCTGAGGAACCCTTCCTTATCGGCATCCAAAATTGCTACCAGAGAGACTTCTGGCAAATCCAACCCTTCTCGCAACAAGTTAACTCCAACCAACACATCAAATTCACCCTGGCGCAACGCCTGCAAGATTTCAATCCGTTCAATAGAGTTAATATCCGAGTGTAAGTAGCTTACTCGAATATCCCGTTCTTGCAGATAGTCTGTCAAATCCTCAGCCATGCGCTTGGTTAAGGTTGTTATCAGCACCCTTTCCTGACAATCCACCCGCTGCTTAATCTCAGCCAACAAATCATCTACTTGACCTGCTGTAGGACGAACAAAGATTTCTGGGTCAAGCACTCCGGTAGGACGAATGATCTGTTCCACGACTCGTTCTTGAGATTGTTCCATCTCCCAATCCCCAGGAGTAGCAGAGACAAAAATACACTGATTCACCTTTGCCCAGAATTCCTCTGCCTTCAGGGGCCGATTATCTGCTGCACTGGGTAAGCGAAAGCCATGGTCAATCAACACTTGCTTTCGAGCGCGATCGCCATTGTACATTCCCCGAATTTGCGGCACCGTAACATGGGATTCATCCACTACCAAAAGCCAATCTTCGGGAAAATAATCAATCAAACACTCTGGTGGTTCCCCAAGCTGGCGTCCAGCCAAGTGACGAGAATAGTTTTCCACACCATTGCAGTAACCAATTTCGAGCAACATTTCCAAATCATAGCGGGTACGCTGTTCCAACCGTTGCGCTTCTAGCAAGTTACCAGTTTGCTCCAATTGAGCCAAACGTTCCTCAAGTTCTGCCTTAATAGCATTACAAGCTTCTTCCAACCGTTCATCGGGAGTAACAAAGTGACGAGCAGGGTAAATATTGACTCCCTCTACACTTTGGAAAATTCCACCGCTAACTGGGTCAACGTAGTGAATAGCATCAATTTCATCTCCGAAGAATTCTACCCGAATAATTCGGTCTTCATAAGCCGGACCAATTTCTAATACATCCCCCTTCACCCGGAACCGTCCGCGTCCCAATTCTAAATCATTCCGGGAATACTGTACTGAGACTAAATCCCGTAAGAGTTGGCGTTGGTCAACTTCGGTATTTACCCGCAGAGGAATCGAAGCTTTTAAGTATTCTGAGGGGATACCCAAGCCATAGATACAGCTAATGGAAGCGACCACAATTACATCCCGCCGTTCAAAAAGCGATCGCGTAGCTGAGTGCCTCAGCATATCAATTTCATCATTAATTGACGCGGTTTTCTCGATGTACGTGTCAGTGACCGGGATATAAGCTTCCGGCTGGTAGTAATCATAGTAGGAAATGAAATACTCCACCGCGTTATGGGGAAAAAACCCCCGCAATTCGTTACATAACTGGGCAGCCAAGGTTTTGTTGTGGGCAAGTACTAGGGTAGGTTTGCCGACTTTTTCAATTACCGATGCCACGGAGAAAGTCTTACCTGTTCCTGTAGCACCCAGTAGAGTTTGGATACGGTTGCCAGCCTTGAGGTAAGTGGTGAGTTGGGAAATAGCTTGGGGTTGATCCCCTGTTGCTTGAAAAGGGGCTTCGAGGTTAAATAGCATCTTAGACGCTTCTGGCACAGCTAAAAAAAATCCGTAAAAATACTATCTATAATTTCATCATAATTTTTGTACATTTATAGGTACTGATGGATAGATTATTACCCAAAGTCAAGAGATAGTTTTAATACTTGCCCAAAATCCGGAGGGTAGGATGACAACTATCTGCTTAACTGCTAATCCCTTAAAGGGTTATCGTTACGGATAAAGGATAATAGGTCATGGGTAATGATTAATGGGTAATTATACCAATTTTATAGCCATCACCGTTTATCATTTACCATCGACTCTCCCGTCTTTAAGTGGAGAGCATTTTTATCTTCTCCTTAATCAGCTAAGCTTTTTTGAACCAATACTTATTAATTTAGGATTAAAAATATTGAATCTATTCGCACTTATTAAGTTTATAAAAATTATCCACATATTAATTATCAAATTTGGTAATGGTTAATCTATAATAACGAAGGGTATTATGAGTAACGATTAAACCTGATAACGAACCAATGAATATCGATAAGTATATGTGGTATTAATTTTAGAAAAAATCAAGTCTAAAATCAAGGTATTTTGATTAATTTAATCTCAACATAAAAAACTATTTTTTAGTAATTATGAACTATATAAATGCTAGTCAGCGGATTGAAATATTGCTAGTGGAAGACAATCATGGTGACGTAGACCTGACCAAAGCTACTTTAAAAAATAGCAATATTCGCAACAATCTGCAGACGTTTAGCAATGGTAAGGAAGCTATGGCATTTCTACGTCGAGAGTCCCCTTATACTAAGGCACCCCGTCCCGACGTAATTTTGCTGGATTTGAATCTACCAGTGATGGATGGTCGTGAAGTGTTAGCACAGATCAAATCTGATCCAAAATTGAGTCTGATTCCCGTGATTATTCTCACCTCCTCAGATTCTGACCAGGACATCATCACAAGCTACAAGCTAAACGCCAATGCCTACGTCACTAAGCCCCTTGAATTAGAGCAGTTTGTCAAAGTATTGAAGTCAATTGAAAATTTCTGGCTAAGTATTGTTAAACTGCCACCAAAAAATTAAGCATTTCCAATTCATGGTATAGCGTTTGTATCTGGTAATAGGTAATGGGTAATAGGTAATTGGTAGTTGATGATTACCAATTACCTATTACCCATTACCAAAAATCCCAAGACTATGTCTTGATGCAGTCGCTCATGGGGGAAACCACGGCAGTCGCTCATGGGGGAAACCCCCAAGACCGCGCTGCCTCCCCAAGACCGCGCTGCATCGCTTTGATAAGTGATTAACCGGACTTGATAGTAATAGTCAATTGGCAATTAACAAATTTAAATTGCTGTTGGTATACTACAAATCTTCACTGAGAACTTCATGGAAAGCAAACCCAGGGGCAGCCAGTACAAAGACAATGGTAGGAAGACCAGCAGTTTTTAGCTGTAAACTTTCGTAATATTGAGTAAACTTATCGTCTGGTGTAGCCATACCCATAAAGATTAAGTCAGCATCAGCCGATGACTCATGAAGAATAGTATTAAAAGAACGCCCTTCGGAAACGAGCACCTGACAAATAACCCCCATCCGCAACTGTTTCACCCAATTACTTAGGTTTGCCCGTGCTGCTTGAGCTGCTATTTCATTAGGAAGCACCAACTTGAGGTAAATCTCAGCATTTTGCCACTTCAGGTCGCTGCGCAATAGATAGGCGAGGAGCAACATCAGGCTACCATTGGCTTGCTTACCGCCCCACCAAACATCAATCCGTTGACGACTACCGAAACCCTGCTCCCGATTTTCCCGCAGAATCACTACATTACGCTTTGCCTGGTGTATGTGAGTAATCAAGCGACAGTAAGGCTGGCGGCGGCTAAGGGTTTCGTTATCCCCGAGTAAAACTGTATTGGGCACTAGTGGTCCTATACCGTAAGTTTCCACCAGTTGCCGGGCTCCGGTAAAGGGATCCGGTGCTGTTACCAAGCGCACTAGAGCTTGTACACTGCGCCGTTCGAGATACTCACTGATGGTTTGTTCTAACTTTGCCTGCTTAGCAACACTATGGGAACTACTGGGTAAAATACTCGAAACGGTCACTAAACCGCGATTATGGGTCAGAGCATCGGCTAACTCTATCAAAGACCATCGTTTAGTGGGAGCTCCCGAAAGCACCAAGATGTGGGGTCGCCAGTTTTTCGGATCAGGGTGATGACTAATCTGAAAAATACCAGTGCGCAATAGTGCCATCCAAATACCCCGGCGTACATCCCCCCAAGCCGTGCGCAGTTCCCGCTGCTGTAGCCAAAGGTAAACCCCCAAGACAATAACAGCTGCTGCCACTGTGGCAAAGGCATTGATCAAAAACATTACGATCAGGCAACCCAATGCCCCTAACAGTGACAGAAACCAGTTAACTTTAAAGGAGGGTCGGAACGAAGGACTTTGCAAAAAGCCCTCAATGGCAGCTGCTACATTCAACACCAGATAGGTGGTCAGAAAGAACATACTTAGCACTGGTGCAATGATATCTAATTGACCAAGGCAAACTGCAGCAGTAGCTATTCCCAAGGTTACAGCGGTGCCAATCCGTGGTTCATCATCTCGTCCACTACCCGTACCTAGAAATCGCATCCAACGGGGTAATACTCCATCTCTAGCTAGTGCCTGTAAAATCCGGGGAGCCCCTAGAATACTCCCTAAGGCACTGCTGAGAGTAGCACCCCATACCCCGAGTAGGATTGCCGGACCCCAAAATGCCATCTGCGTCATAATCAAAGGATTGGCAATTAGGGCATCTCCCCCTACCCGCATCGATAGAATAATTGGTACGATCATATAAACGGCATATCCTGTACCTACAGCTGCCAGAGTACCGATGGGAATGGCGCGGATCGGGTTGCGTAGATCACCGGACATATTCACCCCAGCCATGATACCGGTCACGGCAGGGAAGAACACAGCAAAGACACCCCAGAAGGATTCTTTGGAGGTCACCCACAGCTCAATATTAGCTACATCATAAGGGTAATCATGGTTACCGACGAATAGAGCAATCAGGGATAGCACTATCGCAGCCATAATAAAGTATTGAATGCGGATGGCGAGGCTAGCGGAAGTCAAAGCCAGTATTGCCACTAAAATAGTAGTAATTAGCGCTACATAAAGCTGGTTGAGGTGGGGAAAGGTCTTAACTACGCTCTCGGCAAAACCAATAGTGTATAAGGCGACTGAGAGAGCTTGGGCAAAGTAAAGGGGAATTCCTACGGCACCGCCAGTTTCAATTCCTAGGGAACGGCTAATCATGTAATAGGCACCACCAGCCCTAACAATGCGGTCAGTTGCGATCGCAGAAATAGACAGAGCCGTCAAAAAGGTAATACTGGTGGAGAGGGTAACAATGATGAGGGTACCCACTAAACCAACATTACCAAGTACCCAACCAAAGCGCAGGTACATAATAACCCCCAGGATGGTGAGAATCGACGGAGTATAGACCCCACCGAATGTTCCCAAACCTGAAGTTTTTTCCTGAGTAGGCTCGACAACAGGAGATGAGCGGCGACCAAAGAATAACTTCATATATCTAAAACACGAATATAGTGCATTAAGCTAATCTGAATATAGGGAATAGGGAATAGGGAAGAGAGATTTTCATTCCTTTGTTGTCGGCGAAACGCCCATGGGTTTCTGACTTGAAAAAGCCGTCGAGGCAAGCAAGTGCGTTAGTCCTCGGTAAAATACCAGAGATGTTCATACTTTGTTCTTTGTTGTAAATGCATTTTTGATGGGGGTATAGCTGGAAAATTTTTCAAGTCCTTGGCAGACAATGTCAGTTGGTGAATTGATCCAGGTCCATGAACAACTCCACCAGTTCTACCCCCAAGCCACCGACATTGGAACTCAAGGATGTTACAACGTTGGTAGCCTGGGCTTTTGGTTCAACATTGGATGAATTTCACACCACAGGACTAACTGCTGTCATGGGGTTTTGGGCAAACAAGTAGAAACTGCTAATGAAACGAAGAGAACAGAAACGATAGTCTTTTAATCTGACAGTCTTTTAAGCTGACTACAGAATTAACTTGCGCGCATTCCCAACTTTATGCACCCCAATCACGAATTTAAGGCATTTTTTGCTCAATGACCAATTATTCAATATCGGTAATATCAAGTTCGGTTAATCACTTCGTTGATCAATCCAGTCTTCAAGAAGAGCGCCAGTGTGTTGTACTTAACCAGACAATTCTATGTAGAATTCTGTTGGGCTAGATAGTCAGCCCACAGCCTGCGATACCATCCAAATGTAGCGTGATTAACAATAAGCACTATGGAGCCTGATTCTCTACCCACGGAGTTAATTTTGACGCACCCGCTTCAGACCATTGGCAATGTTCAACTGGATTGGATACCTCAACCCGGTAACTATCTCGACTTTAAAGGTAAAACCTACACAGTTTTAGAGCGCCGCCACCGCTACTGTCTTAAGTCAGGGCGCTATCGTTTGCATAAAATTGCTCTGTATGTGCAGTCTTCTGGACACCCTAGTGAAAAAAGCCTGCTCCAGGGGCGTTGGGTGATTGGGGATGCCAGCTGTTATTTCAATGCTCACTCTGAATTGATTCGTTGTGCAGTCAATCCAGACGGACCATGTGATTCTTGCCGCTTTTACGAACCCTTGAAAACCGCAACTAACTAACTAACCATTACCTAGAACTTCTCCTACTTCTAAACGCATACCATTGGCAAAATCCCAAGCCGATTGAGCACGTTTGCCAGCTAATTGCACTTGCTGCAACAACAACAGTCCCTTTCCAGTTTGAATAATTGGACCGATTCCCTTCGCAATCTTTACAACTTCTCCAGGACGACCTGAACCAACATCAAGAGTAGACCACTCCTGCGATCGCATTTTTAACTGTGAAGGCAACTCGGATAAGTAAGCCGAATCTAAGGGAACAGTGGCACTGATTTTCAGAGATTTACCCCGAAATGAGGTGACGCAGTTCGGGAAAAATCCCCGGATCTGATTGTGTAACTCCAAGTTAGACCGTGACCAATCTAGGCCATAATCTGACTTTTGAATCAGTGGTGCATAGGTAGCCTCAGAGTCATCTTGAGGAATTGGTTGGATTTGCTGTAACTCTCGCTTCAGGAGAGTTTCAATCAACAAATCAGCTCCCAAATTACTCAGAGTTTGTGCCAAATGCTCGGCAGTATCCAATAGTCTGATTGGTGTATACGCTTTCAAGAGCATTGCTCCAGTATCCATGCCAGCATCCATCAACATCGTTGTGATGCCCGTTTGGGCTTCACCATTATAAAGACACCACTGGATCGGAGCTGCTCCCCTATACTTAGGCAAAATTGAGCCATGTACATTGATACAACCTCCCGTAGGCATATCCAGAATCTCTTGGGAGAGAATCTGCCCATAGGCAACCACGACAAAAGCATCAGCCTTTACCTGCCTTAGCTGAGTTAGGGTTTCCCTATGCTTTTTCAGGCGCTGCGGTTGCCAAACTGGTAGTTTATGTGCTAATGCTATTGATTTCACTGGGGAAGGAATCAGCTGGTTACCACGTCCTCGACGCTTATCTGGCTGAGTTACCACACCCACCACCTCAAATTCAGGATGGTTCAACAAACCTTCCAAACAAGGTAGAGCAAATTGGGGAGTACCAAAGAATACAACTCGCATCTAGAAATTACCAATGACTAATGGGTTGTTCGCGTAGCGTGGCCTTTTGGCCAAGGTTAGCTGGTTGAAAGTTAGCTGGTTGAAGGTTAGCTGGTTGAAGGTTAGCTGGTTGAAGGTTAGCTGGTTGAAGGTTAGCTGGTTGAAGGTTAGCTGGTTATACATCCAGATTTGAGTTGTTAAGGCTCTAATCTTCAACCTACCCTACAAGGGACGCCCAAGGGAAACAACCAAATAACTTTCAACCAAATAACCTTCTAACCTTATAACTAATAACTAATCCACAGCAATTTCCACCCGACGATTACGTTGCTGATTAACCTCAGTATCATTAGCGACCAGAGGACGAGTTTCTCCGTAGCCAATAATCAGCCAACGGTATGGATCGTCTAAAGCGCTACTAAGATACTGCTGAACTGCTTTGGCACGCTTAAATGAAAGGTTTCGATTCTCTTTGGCTTCGCGGGGGTTGTCGGTGTGGATAGCAATCCGGATTGTACTACTGGGATAGGCTTGCAAATCTGTGACAATTTTGTCTAGGATCAAACCTGCTTCTGGACGTAACGTACTTTTACTTTCCTGAAATAAAATATCACTGGGCAATGTGACTTTCAACTTATCGGCAGCCGAGGCAGCTAGTCGATTACCATTGCTATTACCAACTAATGCAGCATTGCTACTTGAAGTCGATGGTTCCTTCAGAAGCAAAGTGATCCCTTGGATGCGCCTTTCAACAGATTCATTCCCTCCCGAGGTTCCCAATTGAGTTTCCAACATTGTCACGTCCTCACTCAATCTCTTCAGTCGCTTGTCTAAATCACTTAGCTGAGCTTTGACCTGGACTCTTTGAACCGGTGTCAATTGTTTTAGTGGATTGGCTTCCGTTGGTTCCCGAATTGAACTAAAATTGAGAAACGTTGATTCTCGCTTGTTATCCAGATGCTCCAGTAATTTTAAGATCAGGGGTTTTTCTGGATTCGGGTTAGGGTAAGCATTGGCAACAACAATGCCAAATATCACGGCCAAGCCACTCCCTACGCCTAGCAGTAGTAGCCTGAAAATTAAGATTAGTAGGCAGTTCAGTATACTTATTGAGGTTTCAGGTCTGGTATTGGTGTTGGAAGTAGCGGGTTGAGTCACACCGAATTTTGTTAGATCTCCTTCAACATAATGAGGCAGGATGCTCCAATTGTACTCCGTTAGGGGTCAAGCGCAGGTATTTTACATTATAGAAGAATTCAAAAAAACAAGGTTGAATTCCAAATGGCTATCATAACACTAAAACCTCCAAACCAACCAGTTAATTCCAATGTCAAGCCTGACAACTTTTGTGTGAGGGCTACCCACTTCAGCCAAGACCTCTTAGGGGAAGGAAAGAGTGTTAATTTTTTATTTTTCCCTGGCTTATTTTCTTTGTCTGCCTTCGGTAGCTTGATAGTGGAGGGTTTAGCCAACTGACTGAGTCGAAGTGTAAGAAACCCGGTTCGTAATTCAGGGTCGGACGGGGTAGTTGATCACTTTTTAACCTTTTAAATTTAAATTTAAGGAACTATATTCTAGTTTCTTGGGGTTGCTCCTCTAACTAGAAACGCTAATTAGTAACTGAAAAACCAATCAATGTTGAAAAGGCAATTGAGTTTAGCAGGATGGCTTAAAAATAAACCACTAGGACTGTTGTTAGCAACTTTGATGTTGATAACATCTAGCCTATATGCCGAGAAAGCCAAGGCTAATGAATCCTTAGTAGCCAGTCAATCATCGGTGCTATCTTCCCAGCCTTTAAGGGAAGTAACAGAAGCTATCAAACCTGATCTAACCGAACCATACGTTCAGAGTGACCCACTCAATAGCCCTTATCCTATTCCTTGGAATTGGGTCTTGGAAACCCATGCTGAACTGGTTGCTAATCAGAGTTTTGGGTTTAGGTACTATCGCAGCCAATCACTAGTGTCTCCTGATGGCAAGTATGCTGCCTATAGTCGCATTCAACTACAAGGACAGCCGGAACTATACCGCAGCCGCATCAGTAGTGTAATGTTCCTAGAAAATTTGCAGACTGGACATTTGCGCATCATCACTGCATCTTCTCCCTTAGCTAACCATCATAATGATGATAAATTAAGCGGCGCAATCGCTATTCTGATTCCCGTGTCTTGGACAGAATCAAGCGATCGCCTTCTAGGGCGACAATTTGAAGGTTTTTTTAATACCTCAGGTGGTTCTGATTACGCAGTAATTTGGGATCGGAACCAAAATACTGTCACCACCTTGGCTCCTAAGCGCATTCATTATACTAATGCACTGTTGCTAGGCTGGAGTCAAGCTAATCCAAATCAAGTGCTATTTCAGGCTGGTGAGTTGGGCAATGAGTATTGGCCAATGTGGTCTGTTGAACCCAATGGTTACACTGCTCTTACCTTTGAGGATGAACCTATGGTTTATGGTGAATCAGTAGAACACATTTGGTCTGGTTCCCAGGCACGCTGGTAATGCCCAAGTATTAAGGATAAGGATGAAGGATGAAGGATAAATTTTCATAATTCATCCTTCATCCTTCACACTTCATAGTTTACCAATTATCTTTGGTGTTGTGCTACCAATTTTTTTAGGTAAGAGTAAGCTTCTTCTGGTGAAAGAGTGAAGATTTGACCTTTGCATAGGATTTCGTACCTTCCTAAGTAATAACCATGTCCACCAATTAAACCCATCTTTGCGGCTTGATTGCCAAGCTTGGTTAATTCCTGTCGAATTGAATAGTCCAATTCTTCTATTTGTTGATCAATAACTTGATTAATAGTTTGTTCCTTCATGTTTGACCGCTCCTCGTTTATTTATAATACTGCTTTATGCACCCCACAACCCATCGACCTGGGGATAGCGGTCAACAAATTGGGCGCTTGCCTGGATTAACTGCATGAATGTACTCACTTCCTGATGTCGGCCATCCCCGTTTATAGGATGCTTCCTCAGGTTTCCCCCAACCTAGCTGCAATATAATTTCCCAAAAGTTGTAATTCTTATATTCATAGAGATTTGCCCATTCCGTTTTCTGGGCGACCTCTTTTACATCATTGGGCATAATTTTTTGATAGTCTTTACCAAAATTAATACTTAGGTATAAGTCCATACCTTGGATGCCTCTATGCCAAAACTCGAACAGGTCAGCTTTGGCAGCTTTAATGATTTTCAGGTCACTCTCTAGGGCGGCTAACTGCTCGTCAATAGCAGGATAACGTAGAGTCTTTCCTTTCATAGTCAGTTCGCGCCAAATAATGCCTGAAACTTGGTGTTGCCGTTGGTAGCTGTGAACTGCGGCTTTAAAGTCGTTATAAGCACTGAACTTTTGAATTCCCTCCGGTTTCAGAAAGCGATCAATCACAGGGTTACCAGACACCGAAGCTGCCAGATTAAGACGTTGCCCATTAATGCACGAACGACGTTCTTGAGCCAAAATTTCGATTAGCTCCTGTGTGCTGTAAACCTTGGACATCAGCACGGATGTTAACTGTACTTACAAATAGCTTAACCCGTAAACGTGACAAAAAAATAGGGTAAACGCCAATGGCAGTTCACTCATGACTAAAACAATTTTGTTCATGTTACGTTGTGGGAGTTTGATTGGATGGAGGTCTACCGCACTAAGCCAATTAAATCACTCTGATGTTAACTGAGCATTTATATCATTGACAGTGCGCAGCTTTAACTCTACAGATTCTGAACGGGGTAGTAAGTTAAACACTTCCCGAAACACATCATCTATCTGTTCATAAGGAACTTGTCCAATTTCGTTGAGTACTACCTCTGCATTTTGGTCAATCAGTACTGTCTGGGGAATTAAATCTTGGTAGTAGTATCCCGCTTCTGTGGGTGTATAGGTAGCATCGGCTAACAAAGTGTCGATGTTGACTGGAATAAAACTCGCTGCCCTACCATAAGGCTCCTGTAACTTAGAGATAGTCACAGAATATAGCTTGCAATCCCTACTGTCATCTACGTAGAACACCAACAAAGCTGGCTTTTTCCTGCGCAAAGAATCTTCTAAGGTAATTCGTGGTGGGACTATAGAGCCATTCCCAGCATACAGAGCAAAAATATTACCATCAAAGCTGTCATCATCGAAACTTGCTAATGCTGATGGTGTTCCCAGTAGATACCAGCAGCTCAGTAAGCCGACCAGAATCAATAGGCATTTGGAAACAAATCTACACCTTACACAGCAACTATATTTAATAGTCCTGTATCCGAATCTTCCTAAACCGTCTATCATACCGAATTATTAGCCCTTATCTCAAATCCAAGGTGAATCCAAGTCCAAGGGTTTCAAAAATCGCAACAATCACTATAGCAATTGTAATTCAGTTGTGAACCGTAGTGCAGGCATATTGGCTGCACTACTAGTAGGATAACTAGACTTAGGCTGGTCAGCTCACTGCTTAGAACAGATCCTCTTGGCTTTTATCTGTTCGGTGATGCTTATCGTCCTGTTGGCCTGGCTAGTTACGGGAGTCGTGGTATTATACACCAATCAGGCTCAGAGTTTAGGGTAGTGGGGTTTCGGTTATCTTGATTCTTGAGGTTAGATTCGTTACCCTTGCACCGGTTACTGACTCTAACAAAATGCTAGGCCATGCTTGGCTTCGCTGCACTAAAGCGCTTCGGATTGGCTGAAAAATTGGTCTATCTAAAGCCATTTCAAGGATACTGCCGTGGGATCCCCTAGCCACTGACGAGATCGCGCTGCACTATGATCGTGTCAACAAGGCGTGAGGTTTTTCCCGAGACTTGAGAAATTTTGCATCTACTTGATAGACTGGGGCATCCCATGAGATAATAGTAAATTGTGTTTAATTGTAATATTTGAGTTCTTAGAAAAAAAACTATGGCAAGTAAGAAAGGTGTCCGAATCGTTATTACTCTAGAATGTACGGAATGTCGCAGTAACTCCAATAAGCGTTCGGCTGGTGTTTCCCGCTATACCACTAGGAAGAATCGCCGTAACACAACATCACGTCTGGAACTGAAGAAATTTTGCCCCAATTGCAACAGGCACACAATTCACAAAGAAATCAAGTAGATTTGGTCCTTGGTCATTTGTGAATTGAATTTTTTAATTCAAAATGGACTATTGACAAAGAACAAATGACTATAATCATTAACCAGTAACCCAAATAACCAATCACCAATCACAACCAATCATGACTTACTTTCGTAAACGTCTCTCTCCGATCAAACCCGATGAACCGATTGACTATAAAGATGTTGAGTTGCTGCGCAAGTTTATCACTGAACGGGGAAAAATTTTACCCCGCCGCATTACTAATCTAACGACTCAACAACAACGAAAGCTAACCACAGCCATTAAGCGAGCAAGGTTCTTGGCTTTGCTACCCTATATTAATAAAGAAGGTTAAGGTGAACAATCACGGTCTTCCTCTGGGATATTTCCCGTGTGAAGAATGAAATATCAAATAATAAGGATGAAGGATGAAGTATGAAGGATGAAATGGGGTGATCGATGGCTCAGGCGTGGGATGCAGTGGCCTCATGGGGAGGCCACTCGCGCTCTGCATGGCTGACATGGTTAACTAAAAACTTGCGACTCAACCAGGAGTTACACTGACCACTGAGCGCTGACCACTGAGCGCTGACAACTTCAGACTTCAGACTTCAGACTTCAGACTTTAGACTTGACCCCCTCTGCTGAGTTGGGCATCTCAACAACACAGGATAGACTGGGGGGAGGTGGATTTGGTAAACGCTACCCGGGTTATCAGAACTGGTGGAAAAGGGAACACTAATCGAATTTCGCTTACAAGGAGAACGCCATCTCGCCGTTGTCGATCGTCCAGAGGGCAAGAACCACTTGATTGCTTTGGATCAACGGGGGAAACTGCACAAGCTCCATCCTCGACAAGTCACCTACACAGTGGCGGATTCTACTTATAAGCCATCAGAAATACCAGAGTTTCTTGCTCGAGTACAACCGTATCTAGACCCAGATAGCTTAGAATTAGCCTGGGAATTACTGGTGGAAGAAGGAGAGGCGGTTACCTGTGCTGACATGGCACAGTTATTATTTTCTGAGCAAAGTCCACCCCAGTGCTATGCTGCACACTGTATTCTCTTTGAAGACAAAATCTATTTTAAACAAAAGGCACAAACCTATGAACCCCGCTCCGCTAGCATGGTGGCTGAAATCAAGCATCAACTGGCAGCGGCTCAATCAAAGCACCAGGAACAAGAAGAATTTTTGAAGCGAGTACAGCAAAAGCTAGGGGGTGAGCAAGTAGAGTGGCTTGATAGCGATCGCACTCGCTTTGATGCTCTAGAACGGTTCGTTAGTGAACCAGATAAACCCTCTCGTGCAGTTCAGGAAACTCTGGAAGCACTAAAACGCCATCAAAATCCAGAAAATGCCTTCGATTTGTTGGTAAATCTGGGTTTGTGGCGTCCTCACCAGAAGCACTTGCTGCGTCATAAAATCCCAACTCAATTTCGTCGTGAGGTACTTGAATTGACCCAGCAATACCTGGCAAATCCTCCTACTGACCCAGATTCAGATCGTTTGGATTTAACTCATCTGAAACTCTACACCATAGATGATGAAAGTACCCAAGAAATAGATGATGGGTTGAGTATTGAAGATCTAGAGGATGGCACTCAGCGTCTGTGGATTCACATCGCTGACCCAACTCGCTTGTTAATGCCAGGGGATAACCTTGACCTAGAAGCACGACGGCGTAGTACCACCATATATCTACCCACAGGCATGATTCCCATGTTCCCATCGGAACTGGCAACTGGTCCAATGAGTTTGGTTCAAGGTCAAGTCTGTGGCGCACTCAGTTTTGGCGTGATATTGGATGAAGATGGTGCCATCTATGACTATCAGATTCGCCCCAGCTTGATTAAACCCACCTATCGCCTGACTTATGAAGATGTAGATGAAATGTTGCAGTTAGGGGTACAGGCAGAAACAGAACTGTTTGCGATCGCTAACTCGGCTGTGCGTCGGCAAAAGTGGCGCAAGTCTCAAGGGGCGATTAGTATCCATATGCCAGAGTCGGTAATCAAGGTGGGAAATGATGAGCAAATTACCATTGAGGTGTTAGAAGATTCACCATCACGGCAAATGGTGGCAGAAATGATGATTCTGGCAGGTGAAGTGGCTGGACGCTATGGTCAACTGCACCAAATTCCCCTACCATTCCGAGGACAACCCCAGCCAGAACTTCCCTCCCAAGAAGAACTGCTGCTATTGCCAGCCGGTCCAGTGCGGTTCTGTGCCATGCGTCGGTGTATGCCTAGAAGTGAAATGAGCATTACCCCAACACGCCACGCTAGTTTGGCTTTGGAAACTTACACCCAGGTAACCTCTCCCATCCGCCGCTACACTGACTTAATGACTCATTTCCAGCTGAAAGCTCATCTACGGGGTGACCCCCTACCCTTTGAAGCTGAACATTTGCTCGAAACGATGCAGAGTGTAACCAGAACAGCTAAGGACGCTAGTGAAGTAGAACGTGATACCAACAAATATTGGGGATTGGAATATTTGCGGCGTAACCCGAATCAGGTTTGGCAAGTATTAGTACTCAGTTGGTGGCGAGAAAACGAGAATAAGGGCAACATTCTCCTAGAAGAGTTAGGTCTAGAATTGCCCATGCGTTTCCAGCGTTCGGTTCAATTAGGCGATCGCTTACACGTTAAAGTCAGTCACGCTGATCCCCGTAAAGAAGTTATTCATTTTCAAGAACTAGCGAACTCAGAGGCTCAGCTTGCTTTTAACTCAAAGCTAGAAGATGGCTCAGCTTCTGCTGTGAACAGGTTAGCGTAAATCTCTGTCCTTTTATAAGGCTCGGATGTAAGCAGTTAATGATGTGACGAAACATCATATAGTGTTATTTAACAGTGTTATTTAATAGTGTTATGTAAGTATGTCAACCTACTTACCAGTTGGAAATTCACTTCTACTGTAAAACTGGAAAGCTTGCTTTGATGTCTCGACATAAGTACAAGAGATTAAAACACCAAATCACCA
>NZ_JAAHFV010000073.1:0-21256 GCF_010672755.1 Moorena sp. SIO1F2 | reverse complement strand
TTGACCCGGCGACCGAATTCGGAGCTACCCACTACGAGCGTGCGATCCTCGAACACCGGGTTGAGCGTTTGGTAGAAGACCTCAAGGGCCGAGTTCAGCGCATTGGCTTAGCCGTTAAAGCATAGCCGATTTCCACACAAACATAGGGACTAGGGATCACTAACGGTTTGTTTTCCGTTGCTAGACCAGCCACCGGGGTTCCATCAGCAATGAATACCAGACTTTTGCGGATTTTGCGCATCTGGGTACTCCCCAGGCGCATTGGTTGACCAATTGGGCGTCGGGATTCTTCTAGGGTTAGGGGTAAACGCGATCGCTGATTAAAAGTGTCTAGGGTATCTGACAGGGTGCTACGCAAAGCCTCACTAGAGGCACTGTATTCAGTCTGGTAACTCACAAAGATTATTGGCGACAATTGTGCCATTACCTCTCGCTTCGTGAAGTAAATCTCGTGAGAAATCAAGTCAATATTGGAAATGGCATAGCCCCCACTACCTTCTATGTAGAAATCCACCCTTTCCCCTGCTAGGTAGCGCTTAAACCATTCAGAGTTTTTCACATCCTGGCTATCATCCAAAAAATCTGCTCTTAAGCCTGACTTAAGCAAACTATTTTTGCTCAAACGCAGGTCATGGTGGCGTTTCTCCAATTCTTTGATGGGTTCGTATTTCTGGAGATACCAGGCTTTTAGGGCAATAATGGCCATGATGTTTTCTAATAGGCACGGTTTCCCGACGCCTGCAGCTAAAATTCTCGTTTCGGAATTTTAGCAGTAACAGGTGATATCTTCACCACATTCATCGGCCAGATAAGACAGTGCTCGGAAGCGCAGGGCTACCACTTCATCATAGACAGGATTGAGTTTACACAATGGTGGAATCCGAAGTAGAGTGCGATTGAACAGTTTAATCTGCCGTTCAAAAGGACACTGGGCTGGAATTAGTCGGCACAGACGGTGGGCTAATTTGGGGTTATCAACCTCAATTTGGTTCAGCCACTGCCGTAATGACTCCAGCAGATCAAAAGTCTTCCTGGTCTTGCCGAGTAAAGCAGGAATTGTAATTTTGGAGGAATCTGTTCCTGGGTTAATCCAAACCCGACTTGTAATGATTAGCTTACTTATTGTATAATCAGATACACTCATGTCTTTTACCTGTGATACTACTAGTAGGCGGTAATCGAGTCGCCTGTAATATAACTACACAAGATATCTTTCTCATACCGGATTGACAGAGGATCATTTTTATGTATATCTTGCCAGAGCAAGATAACACCCCCCCTCTGTCTGAGGAGAGCCGATCTTGATGGTTATTACAGGCATACCGCCTTTTTTTTGTCCTTACCCTATCACTATTGGAATAGGGTCTTTTCGCCGCTGGATATCAGCAGCTGATCTTAAAATCGAATTAAATATATATAGTCAATCGACACAAACATGACTAGGTTAGGAAAAATCCTATAGATAGCAGTTAGTGTAAACCAGGTAAGCTAATACCCATTTACGCTACTCAATTGGAGCCATTGGTGCGCGATAGTTCCGAAGGACATAAACTGAGCTTTTGGTTTAGTACTCCAGCGTCAGCTCCTTCGCTACAGGGGCATCAAAGCTGATAGCTGGCAAAATGCGGAGCTTTGAAAGCAGCACGCTTAAAGCATAGTTGACTGTTAAGGGTTAAGCATCAACTGCCAAAAAGCTGTTACCAATTCCAATAGATCAGTTAAATGTGTACTAGCGTATTTGTTAAATTAGCTGATCTGTGTAATTAACTGCATCTACTGATATGCTGCCAAGATCCGTAATGACCAAGCTTGGTCAGTCTTACGGAAGTTTGGCAATTTGGCAATAGGGATTGAGTAATCACACTGATTAGAATAACTCATCACACTGATTAGAATAACTCATCAGTGCCTCTAATGTCATAAAAAAAAAGACTGACTTCAACATTTAGTTGTTTCCTGAGTGTTGAAGTCAGTCTTGTTGGGAATTAAGGACGAAAAGAAGGCAACAGGGACGCCAAGGGCGAACAACCTTCACCCTTCTGCTTATGATGCCACCTTAGCAGTAGAGCGCCGACGCCGTGTACCTGTGACCTTAACTGGTGGTTCCTCTGGAGTTTGCAGCAAGAAAACCATCAGGGGACGACTCCTGAGTTCCCGGCGAGCTAAACGCTGGAGGTCCGCTTCAATTTGCTTTTGCAAGCCTTCCCAATCAATTTCAGTCGGTTTCTCTGTCAAGGATTTATCAAAATCTGACCAGCGATCGCTTAATGTCCGTTCAATTCTTTTGATCACCAACTGTTGCAGGAGGGATGTTTCTAACGGTGAGACCACACCCCGCAGATGAATTTCTGGCTTGGCAAGGAGTTTGCCATCCCAACTGATTGCTGCAGCTACAGTCACTACTCCATCTCCAGCCAACTGCTGACGTTCTTTCATAACATTGTCATGAACAATACCAGTGCGGTCTACCAGTTCAATACCTGAGGGGACGTTACCTGTAATACTAATGCTGTCCTCAGATAACTCCACCACATCCCCATTGTCGGTAATCACAGTATTTTCCACAGGGATGCCCATACTATGAGCCATCTTGGCATGCTGAACTAGCATCCGATGTTCACCATGAACCGGCATAAAGAATTTTGGTCGTGTTAGAGCCAACATCAGTTTATGGTCTTCCTGAGCACCATGACCAGAAACATGAATGCCATGCTTACGACCATACACAACATTGGCTCCCAGCTTCATTAACCGATCAATGGTATTGACCACCGCAATTGTATTACCAGGAATGGGGTTGGCAGAGAAGACAACTGTGTCCCCTGCTTGGATTTGAATTTCTCGGTGTTCCCCTTTAGAAATGCGAGTCATTGCGGCTAGCGGTTCACCTTGAGAACCCGTTGTCAGAATCAGGATTTTTTCTGGCGCTATATTTTTAACTGCTTTTAACGGCTCAAACAAGTCATCTGGGCATTTAATGTAACCCAAGGTGCGAGCTTGGGCAATCACATTCAGCATGGAACGACCCACAATTGCCACCTTCCGGTTTTGTTTTTGGGCGATATCCAGGACTATACTTATCCGGTGAACTGAGGAGGCAAAGGTAGTCACTAGGACTCGTCCTGGTGCTTGGGCAATGGCCCGTTCTAGATTGGGATAAACCGAACGTTCAGATGGAGTATGTCCGGGAACTTCGGCGTTAGTCGAGTCACTCATCAAGCACAAGACCCCTTTTTCCCCATGTTCCGCTAGTCTTTGGAAATCGAAGAATTCTCCATCCACAGGGGTATGGTCAACTTTGAAATCACCTGTATGGATAATCACACCCAGTGGCGTATGAATGGCAATGGTAAAGCTATCAGCAATCGAGTGAGTGTTGCGAATAAATTCTACAAGGAATGAAGAACCGATACGTACCGTTTCACGGGGCATTACACGTTTCAATTCCGTGTGGTCAGCTACACCAGCTTCTTCTAGCTTGCCTTGAAGTAATGCCATGGCTAAGCGGGGTCCATAAATCACGGGAATATCAAACTGCTTTAAATGATAGGGAATGCCACCAATATGGTCTTCATGACCGTGAGTGACAATCATGCCCTTGATTTTGTGACGATTTTCCCGTAAATATGTCATATCGGGGAGGACGATATTAATTCCATGCATCTCATCATTAGGGAAGCCAATCCCAGCATCTAAGAGCAGGATTTCGTCATTGAATTCAAAAACACAAGTGTTCTTGCCAATTTCATGGAGTCCGCCTAGGGGAATAATTTTTAAAGCTGGTTTAGATGTTTGCTTAGTCATTTGAATCCTCTGAGTTTTTTTGCTAGTAAAAAAATGAAAAAACTGTTCCCAATTACCTTTGATTTGATCTATATAAGATCAAATCAATCACACAGATAAAGCAATGAATGAATGATGTATAGCTTTTTTATATCAACTAATTATTAGCAAATAAACGGCAAAATAATAGAAAATAAAAGAATAGTAAAAAATTAGGGAGAAAGAAAGCCAAAATTCAATAAACAATTAATAGCTCACTAATCTCCCTCCCAATCCCTAACATAGTCTTCGCTAAGGATTCAGTCATCTTTCCTACCTTACAAAGCGAAGATAGATCTGATGAAAGGGAATTGGTACAAAATGAGTAATTATTTAAATTAAATCCAGCTCAATCAGAACCTCCTTTAAACGGGATTTTAATTCAGAGGGTAGCTCGCACAGCGGTGAGCGAAGACTACCCACCTGCCAACCTTGAAGTTCTAGTGCTGTTTTGATCGGGATAGGATTGGTAGTACAAAAGAGTACTTTAAATAAGGGAAAAAGCTTGAGGTGAATTTGAGTAGCCTCACTAGTTTTCCCCTCCTCAAAAGCTTGAATCATCTGTTGGATTTGGGAACCGACCAGATGACTGGCTACACTAACTACACCTGCTCCTCCTAGTGCCAGGGTGGCTAGGGTAAAGGAGTCATCGCCAGAATAGATTGCAAAATCTGGTGGGGTTAAACGCCTAATTTGACTAGTCTGTTCGAAGTCGCTACTAGCCTCTTTGAGAGCTACGATATTAGGAATTTGGGCTAAACGAGCAATCGTCTCCGGTTGCAGATTTTGTCCTGTGCGACCCGGTACATTGTAGAGCATCAGGGGAAAGTCAGGGCTCGATTTTGCGATCGCTTGGAAATGTTGGTATAGTCCTGACTGTGGCGGTTTATTGTAATACGGTACAACTTGTAATGATCCATCTAACCCTAGTTTAGCAGCTTTTTCAGTAGCAGCGATCGCTTCTTTTGTAGAATTTGAACCCGTTCCAGCAATTACCTTGGCTTTACCTGCAACTGCTTTTTGGACTACTTGGAATAGCTGGTACTCTTCATCCCAGGTAAGGGTAGGAGATTCCCCAGTCGTACCACATACAACCAAAGTATCTGTCCCATTGTCAACCAAATGAGCTGCTAAGTGCTCTGCCACAGCATAATTGAGGCTGCTATCTTCCCTAAACGGCGTAATCATCGCCGTTAGCACACGTCCAAAATTGACCACCCTTTTCTAACTCCTCATTAATTATTGGTCATTGGTCATTGGTCATTAGTCATTAGTCATTAGTCATTAGTCATTAGTCATTGGTGTAGCTTCTATGCCAGAAGACTTTTTGCTAGGGACAAAGGACTTTTGATAAAACCCGACAAAGGACTAAGGACTAGGGACTAAGGACTAATCACATCTCCGACAAAGAATCTGAAACCCCGATCCTATCTAGGTTAAAACCTAATTTCTGGAGATGTCTTTTAGCCAATTTTTGGCTACCAATAACTCAGCAATTTGCACTGCATTCAAAGCAGCACCCTTACGAATCTGGTCTCCACTTAACCAAATTTCTAGACCACAAGGGTGAGAAATGTCTTGTCGAATCCTACCCACTAGTACTTCGTCATTACCGGACGCATCAATAGGCATAGGGAAGTAGTTCGCCTGCCAATCTTCTACTAGTTTTACTCCAGGGGCAGTGGCTAATACTTCTCTTGCCTTAGCCACTGGCATGGGTTGGTCAAATTCCAGGTTAACTGCTTCTGAGTGAGCACGCAGTACGGGAACCCGTACACAGGTAGCACTAATTCTTAACTGTGGAGCATTAAAGATTTTCCGGGTTTCATTGACCATTTTCATTTCTTCCTGACAGTACCCCTGCTCATTTAAGGGGGAGTTGTGGGGAAACAAGTTAAATGCCAGGGGATAAGGAAAGCTTTCTGTTGGTGGCGTTTCTCCTTTCAAAATTGCCTGAGTCTGTAATTTTAATTCTTCCATTGCTTTCATTCCAGCACCACTAGCGGATTGATAAGTAGCTACCACTATGCGTTTTACTGGCTGTACCTGATGTAATGGCCATACTGCCATACCCATTAAAATCGTAGTGCAATTGGGATTCGCAATAATTCCTTGATGATTTGCTGCTGCCTCTGGATTGATTTCCGGAATCACTAGAGGTACTTGTGGATCCATCCGAAAGGCACTGGAGTTATCAATGACCACTGCACCACTTTCTACAGCAATAGCCGCCCAAGCTTTCGACGTTGCCCCCCCAGCTGATGCTAAGACCAAATCTACCTGATCAAAAGAGTGCTCTCCCACCGCTTCCACTCGTAACTTTTCTCCCTGAAAGGGGATGACACGACCAGCAGAGCGGGGTGAGGCTAACAGCTTAAGGTCAGCCAGTGGTAAATTTCGGCTTTGCAAGAGTAACCGTAGTTCTTCACCTACAGCACCAGTTGCGCCTAAGATGGCAACGCGAACTTGACTAGACAAATGACTTTCCTCCACTCATTCAATTCAACATACTTAATCTTTTGATAATTTAATCAGTAGACTTCGCGACAGTTGTCAGGAGATAGGATACAGGAGACATAAAACAGTAACAATAATTGACGAAAACAGTATCAAAAAAATACTTTTGCCAGAGGTCTAGTGCATTCTTTAAGAGTATCTAAATTTTTTTTACCTTACTAGGTATTTAACCTCTGATAACGGTTCGGTATAGCAGGTAATCTCTATAAAAATTGATCCCAAATGTGATAATAAGGAAGAATTACGACCATATTAGAGCTGATTCGTCAAGTAAATCTTAAGAAGTATGAAAGCCTTGCTATGATTGTCTTTTGGGTATTAAATAGTTCAAATGTTATATTTGAGCCCAAGCCTTATCCTACAATGATTACAGCGAGTTTACGAATCAGCTCTTAAGCCTTGATTTTCAGGACTATTGCACTTTTTTATCAATATTGTTGTAAATAATGCCTCCTTATTGATTCTTTCCCTTACCCTGTTCGCTATAGCCCATTGGCGTCTTAATAAAATGCCTGGAATGCCCAAATATTAATAAACTTATCAATTAGCGCGAGTTTAATCCCTCACACTGCCCTATTAAGCTCAGGCCAGAGTCATCGACTGGCGTGTTAGGTACACTTAAAAAGCTCTGATCGACTAAGAGCTTGCTTAAAGGCTGTAGTAACCACCTACGTATCTATGGGCGAGTACTTTAGCAATCAATTCCGAAAGAATTACCCTAAACCAATAAGCTATAGTATTCAAACTAATAGGTAACTTTAATCAGTCAGCAAGTTGATGGCAACCGATCAGCTGGATTGTTTTGAAAGGGATTCTTTGGAGTAGTTTTTGGAGGATACTAAATCCACCCAAACGTTCAGCTTTTATCACTAATGCTGTTGGTGCGTGAATCTTCTGTTTTCGTAGTTTGAGTAGAGGAAAGGTATATAGATGCTCGCAGAAATGTGGTCTTTTCGTGGTAGGTATAAAATCCTCCACATGACCTGGTTTGCTTTCTTCCTGTCGTTTGTAGTGTGGTTCAACTTAGCACCCCTAGCAACACAGGTGAAATCAGACTTCGGTCTCGAAGTAGGTCAAATCCGAACCATCGCAATTTGTAACGTTGCCCTGACAGTGCCTGCCCGTATCATCATCGGGATGCTGTTAGATAAATACGGACCAAGAATCACCTACTCCCTGTTGCTGATGTATGCAGCAATACCTTGTATTGCTTTTGCCTCGGCACAGAACTTTAGCCAACTGGTGATTAGCCGCTTGGCACTGAGTATCGTAGGTGCAGGTTTTGTGATTGGCATCCGGATGACGGCAGAATGGTTCCCTCCCAAAGAAATTGGTTTAGCCGAAGGGATTTACGGGGGCTGGGGTAACTTTGGTTCTGCAGCAGCAGCCTTTACCCTACCTACCATTGCCGCTTTTTTAGCCTTTGGCAGTCCAGGTCTCAACTGGCGCTTTTCCATTGCTGGTACTGGGATTATCGCTGCTCTCTATGGTGTCCTCTATTATTTTAACGTCCAAGATACTCCCCCAGGCAAAGTTTATCAGAAGCCCAAAAGCGCCAGAGGAATGGAAGTCACCACTAAGAAAGACTTCTGGTTTCTGATGGTGATGAATGCTCCTCTATCTATCATTCTTGGTGTTCTGGCTTGGCGCTTGAATAAAGTAGGCTTTTTCGAGCAAAATGTTCTATATATCGTCTGGGCTGGTCTACTTGGGTTGTATCTGTTCCAAGCTTACAACTGCTGGGCAGTTAACAAAGATTTGTTAGCAGGTCGTAAGCGCTATCCTCCTGAAGACCGCTTCAATTTTTCTCAAGTTGCCATTCTAGAGTTGACCTACGTTGTTAACTTCGGTTCTGAATTAGCTGTAGTTTCTATGCTCCCTGCCTTCTTTGAAGGCACCTTCGGACTGAGTAAACAAGCAGCGGGGATGATTGCTGCTAGCTACGCTTTCATGAACTTGATGTCCCGTCCTGGTGGCGGCTTAATCTCTGATAAACTGGGTAGCCGCAAGATGACCATGGCAGTTCTAACATTCTGTATGGGTATTGGCTATCTGATTTTCAGTACGGTGAAAGGAGGCTGGTGGCTTCCTGGTGCGGTACTGCTGACCATGGCTTGTTCCTTCTTTGTGCAAGCTGGAGAAGGCTCTACCTTTGCCATCGTACCTCTGGTTAAGCGACGGATCACCGGTCAGGTGGCTGGTAACGTGGGTGCTTACGGAAACGTTGGTGCTGTTGCTTACCTGACTATCTTTAGTTTATTGCCAGCAGGAGATGTGGGTAACCGCATATTCTTCCAGGTGTTGGGTGTTACAGCTTTGGTTGTTGCCTTCCTGTGCTTCCTAGTATTGAAAGAACCTAAGGGTTCCTTTGCTGAGCTCCATGAAGGGGAAGAAGAATACGCTACTGCTGCTAGCCCAGCTGCTATGGAAACTGGAGACGTGATGAACTAGTTCCTTGGTGGGTCTAGTTGAAAGCACTCTACACTAGATGGCTGAAAAATATCTAGATAGAAGTGGGGCAATCTTAATTAAGATTGCCCCAAACCCGACGGAATAATTGCTTATTAAACAAGGTAAAAAAATCCTCAGCCTGTAAGCATTCAGCTATCAGCTATCAGCTAATGAGGTACTTGAGGTGCTTTTGAATAAAACAAGTAAGCATTGGTTTAATCTCTGTTACATCAGCTGACGGTTCCATAGCGTGAGCTTTTAGCTGAAGGCTGACAGCACCTCAAGTAGCGTGATCCTTGGCCGTTGGCCACGCTACGCGAATGGCTCACGGCTGACCGCTGAATGCTTACCTCAGCCTTTAGCTATCAGCTCTTCCAGCTCTTCAGCACTGAGCCAGATTTTGAATTAACGAAAACTTTCGTAAAAGCCTCTGGAAAAGAGGATATGATTGCTCGTATAACAGCATAAATCAGCTAAATAATTTAGGTAACTAGCTAAGTACTAACGAACTAACTAATTGATTAACTAATTGATGATTGATTTGATATAAACGTTTGTTATAAATAGCTGATATTTGATATAAGAATTATTAATTAAAAATTAATTGCAAAAATATTTAATCTAGTCACAAAATATACTAAAAAGACTCAAAAAAAATTGGGGGTAAAAATCATGACTGACTCAGCTAAGACACTATGTCCCTACTGTGGGGTTGGCTGTGGTCTGGAAGTATTACCTCCAGCTGGTTCTGGTCGTGCTACCTATCGAGATAGTCAAGGCAATCCGATTTGGAAAGTTAGAGGCGATCGCTCTCATCCCTCAAGCCAGGGTATGGTTTGTGTCAAAGGTGCCACTGTAACTGAGTCTCTGGATAAAGACCGCCTCAAGTATCCCATGATTCGGGATTCCCTAGATCAACCATTTCAGCGAGTGAGTTGGGATCAAGCCCTAGACCGAGTAGTGAATCGGATTCAGACGGTTCGTTTCACCCAAGGACCAGAAGCAATTTGTATGTACGGTTCCGGTCAGTTCCAAACCGAAGACTACTATATTGCTCAGAAATTGCTCAAAGGTTGTCTTGGTACCAATAACTTTGATGCTAATTCCCGCCTGTGTATGTCCTCAGCTGTAGCTGGATACATCCAAAGTTTTGGTTCCGATGGTCCTCCCTGCTGCTATGACGATCTAGAATTAACTGACTGTGCCTTTTTGATTGGGACTAATACAGCAGACTGTCACCCGATTGTATTTAATCGTTTGCGTAAGCATCACAAAAAGCATCGTCATGTTAA
The DNA here is from genome assembly GCF_010672755.1 of Moorena sp. SIO1F2. Taxonomy (NCBI): domain Bacteria; kingdom Bacillati; phylum Cyanobacteriota; class Cyanophyceae; order Coleofasciculales; family Coleofasciculaceae; genus Moorena; species Moorena sp. SIO1F2. The sequence goes on along the minus strand of NZ_JAAHFV010000073.1, from coordinate 11,174 downwards.
AATGATAGTGGTAGACCCTCGCCGCACGTCTACCGCTAAGCTGGCTGACTTACATCTAGCGATTAAACCGGGTACTGACATTGATTTACTCAATGGTATTGCTCACTTACTATTGCGCTGGGGTAAACTGGACACTGAATTTATTGAGGAGTGTACCAGCGAATTCTCCGCATACGCTCAGGTAATTATCAACTATCCACCGGATATCGTTGCCGAAAGATGTGGTATACCGGTGCATGAACTTGAGGAAGCTGCTCGCTACTGGGCAAAATCGAAGCGTGTCCTGTCTTTGTGGTCAATGGGGGTCAACCAATCATCAGAAGGTACTGCTAAAGTCCGCACCATCATTAATCTGCACCTGATGACAGGCAACATTGGTAAACCAGGAGCAGGACCATTTTCTCTAACTGGTCAACCTAATGCGATGGGAGGACGAGAAGCTGGAGGACTGGCTCACATCTTACCGGGTTATCGGGTAGTAAAGAATCCCCAACACCGCAGTGAGGTGGAACAGTTATGGAAACTCAAGCCAGGGACAATTTCCCCCAATCCTGGTCTTGATGCTTGGAGCATGATCAAAGGTCTAGAAACAGGAGAAGTTGGTTTCTTGTGGATTGCTGCCACTAACCCAGCTGTGAGTATGCCGGATATTGAACGAACTAAGGCAGCCCTAAGAAAATCCTCCTTTACTGTCTATCAAGATGCCTACTACCCCACTGAAACCGCTGCCTATGCTCATGTCTTGCTGCCAGCAGCCCAGTGGAGTGAAAAGACTGGCGCTATGACTAACTCTGAGCGAGTTGTCACCTTTTGCCCCCAATTCCGTAATCCACCAGGAGAAGCCAGACCGGATTGGGAAATCTTTGCGGAAGTAGGGCGTCGCCTCGGCTTTACTAAAGAATTTGACTTTACTGACTCTGCCGCTGTCTATCGGGAATTTGTCCAACTTACCCGTGGACGACTTTGTGACATGACTGGACTTAGTCACGAGCGCTTACGGAAAAACGGTCCGATTCAATGGCCCTGCCCTGAGGAGTTCCAAAACCAAGAGTCTTCTGAGTCACTGAGCAATCAGCAATCAGCACTAAATACTGGCAAACGGCTTTATACTGACTTCCGATTCAATACGCCAGATAGCAAGGCAAAATTTGCTGCCTTCCATTCTAAAGGACTGGCAGAACCCCCCGAGGAAGAGTATCCTTTGGTTCTGACAACTGGCAGACTCTATGGTCACTGGCACACTCAAACCCGCACCGGCAGGATTGAGAAAATTACCAAAATGTACCCCAATCCGTTACTAGAAATTCATCCCCGTGATGCCCAGAAGCTGGGGATTAAAGATGGGGGTTGGGTAGAAGTGCGATCGCGTCGCGGAACTTGCCGCTTCCCAGCTCAAGTCACTAAAGCGATTACTCCTGGTACAGTCTTTGCCCCCATGCACTGGGGAGCTTTGTGGGCAAATCAGGCAGAAGCTAATGCTCTGACCCATCCTGAATCTTGTCCCATTTCCCTAGAACCAGAATTAAAAGCCTGTGCTGTCAACTTGGTGCCCATCAGTGAAACTGACAGTATGCGATCGCAAAATCCCAACCAAGAGCCATTAGGAACACCGATTTTACAAAAGCTCAAAGTTTTTAGGTAATTGTTAAAAGTTTTAACCTTCCATTCTTAATTCCGCTCTCCGAGAGTTTCCCAAAGACCTGCCTCACCAAGGGTGATTGGAGTCTGGGTTTGTGTCTGGGCAAGATTTGAAATAGACATAAACGGCACTAACCCCATCACCAAGGAGCACAAAACTATCAGCATAGTCATCCTGACTGGATGCTGCCAGTGTGTAGTTACAACATGAGACTGGGTTGTGCTGCTAAGCTCTTGCATGCTCATGACTAAAACCTCAGAATAGATGTGTACGAATATAGGGATATTTCACTGTTGTCTTTGAGGATGCAGTGCATTGTTCCTATTCATGCCAAGTTGCAGGGACAGTCGGCAACTTGGTATTTTTTGATGCACTAAAATCCTTTACATTTTGAATCATACAAAAATTTTTGGAAAAAGTAGCTAGATTTACCAAATAAAAACACAAAAAGTAACATTAGTTACTGAATTTAATTAATTTTTGTGAAATACAGTAAGTTATGAGGTTTTTAGGCATAGACCTTGGCTGGACTTCTGGAGCAACTGGTCTTTGTTGCTTAGATTGGTTTGACGGCACCCTAAACCTGCTAGATTTAGACCGCAAAGAGTCAATCACAGATATCCTGAACTGGATAGACCATTGGTCACCATCTCCAGAACCCGCCATGGTAGCAGTAGACGCTCCTACCCTGATTCCCAACCCTACAGGAATGCGTCTACCGGATAGACTGACCCATAAATACTTTGGGCGCTATCATGCCGGGTGCTATCCCGCCAACCTCCAACGCCCCTTCGCCCAGCGCACTATAGAATTTGGTCTTAGCCTAGAACAACGGCAATTTATCCATGCCCCAACCATCACTCCCCAAAAACTAGGGCGCTACCAAATTGAAGTCTTCCCCCATCCCGCCATCGTCCAGCTATTCAACCTCAATCGCATTCTCAAATACAAAAAAGGGAAACTAAGGGAAAGACATGCTGAACTAATCAAACTTCGTCAATATATTCTCGATATCCTACCTAGCCTTACCCCTGCTCTCAACTCCCTATCATCCTCGCCCCTGACTTCTAGTCTTTGCAGTTCGTTTTTCCCCCACATCCCCACTACCGGCAAAGCCCTCAAAGCTGCTGAAGACCAGCTAGATAGTATCATCTGCGCTTATGTAGCAGCCTACTGGTGGTATTGGGGAACTGAATTTAATTGGGTATTAGGAGATGCAACAACTGGGTATATTATTACCCCCTGTCGAAACGGAAAAGACTGATCAACTCTCAAGGCACGCACTATGGCAAAATAGTAATCGTCGAGAAAAATCAACCATAACAATAAAGTAATCCCAGTGAGTCCTACTGCCCAAGCGCCCAAGACTACTCGCCGCCTAGTGTTTCCTTTCACTGCCATTGTCGGTCAGGAAGAAATGAAACTGGCATTGCTCCTAAATGTGATCGATCCCAAGATTGGGGGAGTAATGATCATGGGCGATCGCGGCACAGGCAAATCTACTACTATTCGTGCCTTAGCTGATTTATTACCAGAAATCGATGTAGTTGCTGAAGACCCTTTCAACAGTGACCCTCAGGAACCTGACTGGATGGGCAATGGTAATGGAGCAGCTGCATCTAGGACAACGGTCAAGAAAAAAGTTCCCATGGTAGATTTACCGTTAGGAGCAACCGAAGACCGGGTTTGTGGTACAATCGATATAGAAAAAGCCTTATCTGAAGGTGTCAAAGCTTTTGAACCAGGACTGTTGGCTAAAGCTAATCGAGGCATCCTCTATGTCGATGAGGTTAACCTGCTCGATGACCACCTAGTGGATGTACTCCTAGACTCCGCTGCTAGTGGTTGGAATACTGTAGAACGGGAAGGCATATCCATTCGCCACCCTGCTCGCTTTGTATTAGTAGGTTCTGGTAACCCAGAAGAAGGAGAATTACGACCCCAGTTACTAGACCGCTTTGGGATGCACGCGGAAATCCGTACAGTCAAAGAACCAGTGCTGCGAGTCAAAATTGTGGAAGAACGGGGAGAGTTTGATCAAAATCCTAACCAATATATTGAACAACACCAATCTGAGCAAGAAGCCTTACAGAAACAGATAGTAATGGCTCAAGAGCGACTTGCTGAAGTAGAAATGGACTACGACTTTCGGGTGAATATTTCAGAAGTTTGCTCAGAACTGGATGTGGATGGACTCAGGGGTGATATTGTAACTAATCGTGCGGCTAAGGCTCTGGCTGCATTTGAAGGACGAACTGAAGTTACAGTGGATGATATCCGCCGGGTGATTACCTTATGTTTACGGCACCGCTTGCGTAAAGACCCCCTGGAGTCGATTGATTCAGGATATAAGGTTCTCAAATCCTTTAACCGTGTTTTTGGGGTTGAAGCAGCTGAATAAGATTGAGTTACTATAGCGCAATGATTAATTAGTAATAGTTAATAGGTAATGGGTGATATTGCCCCAATGCGATCGCAAAAACTCAGCAGGTAGGTGTCGGATGCCGGGGTTGAAGACTTGCCCGTAAGTCTACCCTCGGTATGGTGGTCAGGGTAAGCGCAAGAAAAAATTGCCTATAATGTGCATTGGCTGGATATCGATTGATAGTGGCTCGAAACCCCTATAATTTCGTAGAACTTTACTCGCAATAGAGTTAAGTTGTTAAGAATAGCGCGGTCTTTTTATCAATAAGCCTAGGCTTATTGATTCTTGCGTTTACTCTCTTGAAACTGAATTTCCCTCCAGCGCTTTCAGAAAAACCCTTACCTAGATCGCTTTCCAGCCATTTTTTAACTACCGCTACTGGGTACATTTAGGGATCGACTCCTGAAAAGGATTTGAAGCGAAGCTCCTTGATTGCGAGGATCAAGCTCAAACCTACATGGGCACATAATTTAAGGAACTCAATCGCTACATCCCCTACAGTAATAGAGTTTGAGTTGTACTATTTTACAACTGAACTAAAAAGTTCAGTTGTAATTATTTTCACATTTGTCATAACTTTACTAAATATCCGTCAAAATTATTTTTTCCATAAAGCTTTTTAATTAGAGATTGATCAAGGAATTTGATTGTACTAATTTAAAGCTAGCGATAAGAGCTGATTTGTAAACTCGCTGTAATCCTTGTAGGATAAGGCTTGGGCTAAACTAGAACAATTGAACTATTTAATACCCAAAAGACAATCATAGCAAGGTTTTCAGGATTCTTAATATTTACTTTACAAATTAGCTCTAAATAGTTAATTCAATTTAGTGATTATGGATGTCATCAAAGGTTTTAAAAACCAGGCAGTTTTCTTAGCTAGTTTACTGACTGTTGGCTCAACAGTGACCATAGCCTCAACGGCAAACGCTGTGACTCTTAAGGTAACTGTTGAGAATTTGACACCAGAAAATGGTGCTGTTGTCACTCCTGTTTGGTTTGGTTTTCATGATGGTAGTTTTGATAGTTTTAATATTGGCGAATCTGCTTCTTCTGGAATAGAAGCCTTAGCAGAAGATGCTATCACAGGTCTTGAAGCTACTGTTCCTGGTTTAGTTGAATTTGCGATAGAACTAGGTCTTGATACCAACGATGTCCCACCCCAAAGTTCACGTATTGCTGGTCTGTTTGCTGACAGTGCTGCTGGTCAAAACGGTGGTGTTCAAGGTATAGTTATAGATAACCCTGCAGGTCTTTTTCCTGGGGATGTTGTCTCGACAAAAATCAAGCTGGATGAAGATTTAGCTAGCAACTCCTTCTTCAGCTACGGTGCAATGTACTTCCCTAGTAACGACGCTTTTATTGCTAACGATAACCCAATCGCAATCTTTGATGGTGATGGTAAATTTACTGGTGCAGACTTCATTGTTCTAGGTGACCAGGTTTGGGATGCTGGTACAGAAGTGAACGATGAGAGTCCTTTGAATGTACCATTTACTTTTGCTGAAGTTGGGAATGGTATTGATGAAAACGGTGTTGTTCTGCCTCATCCTGGTTTTCTACCAGCAGGTAGCGGTGGTGTTTTAGATTTTGGAGATGGATTCTTTGCCAACGCTGATTTCACCACACCAGGTTTTCAGGTAGCCCGGATTACCATTGAAAAAGTCCCAGAACCAGCCACAATTACAGGACTGTTATTACTAGGTGGTTTATCAATATTACGTCGTCGAGTTGGTCGCAGCAGATAACTCTTTTGTTTGAAGGGGTGACAAACTAAGCTGTTGTACATTTAAATTGCACAACAGCAAGGCAGAAGGCAGAAGGCAGAAGGCAGAAGGCAGAAGGGGAAAGAGTTTCAGGTTTTTTTTCCTGATTTAATCAAGGGATGCAGCGCGGTCTTGGGGTTTCCCCCAAGACCGCGCTGCATCCCTTCTGAGTAAGGCTTCTAGAATTTAGATGCGTTTGCCCTGACTAGCCTGGTTAACTGAGAAAACTATTCAACTCCTTGCATAAATAACCAAGTTAAGGGTGATAGGTAATATAGAGCAATCCTAATTAGCCATCCTAATTCCTAGGTGAACACTACTCTTATCCTGAGTTCTCAGTTTTGAGTTCTCAGTTGGGCAGTTTTGGGTCAGACCGATCACTTTTCACCATTTCTATAGGATTACTATTATGCTTGGCTTTAAGAAAGATTGACTATTCTGACAGATGGAGCAAAAATCCATCTGCTGTCAGTTTTGCTCTTTCTAATCGTAAGTATTCAGCGTTTAGCGTTTAGCTTTCAGCTAATCCTAATCAGGATAATCCGAAAAACGGAGATTTGTCAAGAAAAACTTATATATTCGCCACTTTCAGCCAAATTCCTAAGTTTTGCTTGATTCCAAAGCTGAGTGTGTAAGTGCGTTCGTGTAACGTGCGCGTAGCTCGATTGACCGTAGGTCACGCGGGGCGCGTTCGCTAAATACTTACGTTTACTACTTACGTTTGCTTTTCTCAGTGAGGTAACTATGAAACGAATAGCGACTAGCTTTAGCTGGTTCCTAGCGACACTACACTTCACCGGAACTATCAGTGCTCTTTCGGTGCAAGCACAAGTCACTAAGCCAATGTCTAACAATATTGGCTCCAATGCTCTTACTCAAACTATTGCTCAATCACCAGCTGTTAATCCCCCCAACTTTGGAACAGCCCTGGACAATAACCAAGTAGTAGAAGCAGTACCTTTAATTGAACAAACTTGGGAAAAACAATATCAGAATCACCTAGACATCAATTTCCCTGACCAATCCATCACTGTCGAGGAAATTGCTGATACTCTTGGCAAAATCACCAATCAAACTGGTCAAAAGCCTGGTCTTATCTACATGGTTCCGCGATCGCACCAACTAGAGCTGGTATTAATTACACCAGAAGGTAAGCCCATTCACAAGCGTGTCTCCGCAGCCAATAAGGAAGCTCTGTTGAGTCTAGTGCAAGAGTTTATCCAAACTATTACTAATCCTATTCGTAGGCACTCTAAACATTATCTACCAGTAGCTCAACAACTCTATCAGTGGATCATTGAGCCTGTGGAACCAGACCTTAAAGCTCAAGGCATCAACAATCTAATTTTTTGTCTAGGTGGGGGGTTACGCCACCTGCCCTTTGCTGCCTTACATGATGGCCAAGAGTTTCTGGTGGAAAAGTATAGTTTAGCCCTGATTCCTGCCTTCAAATTAACAGATACTGTCTATACCGACCTGAAAAATTCCCAAGTTTTGGCTATGGGAGCATCAGAATTTAATGATCACAATCCTTTACCTGCTGTGCCAGTAGAGTTATCTGTTATCACCCAATATCCCTGGCAAGGAAAATCTTTCCTCAATAAAGATTTTACCCTAACTAATCTACAGTGGCAACTGGGATATCATAAGAATTTTCAAATCCTGCACCTGGCAACTCATTCAGACTTCCAGGCGGGAAAACCAAACAAGTCTTATATTCAGTTTTGGAATAGTAAACTGACTTTAGATATATTCACTGAATTGCGTTGGCACTCACCAGTGGTAGAATTATTGGTGCTGAGTTCTTGTCAAACTGCCATCGGGGATAAAGAGGCTGAGTTAGGCTTTGCGGGATTAGCGGTTCGCGCCAATGTCAAGTCAGCAGTAGCTAGTTTGTGGTCTGTCAGCGATGGTGGAACCCTAGTGCTGATGAATGAATTTTATCAGTCTCTTAAAACTGTACCAATTAAGGCTGAAGCGTTGCGACAAGCTCAGATCGGGATGTTGAAACAAACGGTAAGTTTGGCTAGTGTTACTGATCGACCAAATGTATCGTTACCTCCAGAACTAGAATCTCTCAACTATGAAGATTTATCCCATCCATATTATTGGGCGGCTTTTACTTTAGTTGGTAATCCTTGGTGATAGCTTGCTCTTGTATCAGCTATCAGCTGATAGCTGATAGCTGACCACTGAATGCTTCAGCTATTACAACCAATTCCCTACCATGATATAAGGAGCCCAGAAATAAGGGTGTTCATAGCTTGGGTCTTGTAAAATTGATTTTTGGGCGCGATTGAGGGCTTCAGCTTTTGAGATTGATTTGTCAGTAAGTTCCTGGTAAAACCGATTCATTAACACAGCTGTGACTTCATCATCTACTAACCAAATAGTAGCAAGGGTACTACGTGCTCCTGCTTCTATCGCTACACCAGCTATACCCAGAGCCGCTCTCTTGTCCCCAGTTGCTGTTTGGCATGCACTCAGCACCAGTAATTCGATCGGAGTGGGTTGCCGTAGGTCTGTAGTTTGCAGTAATTCCTTCAATTCAGTAACATTGATATTACTATCCCAGGTCATAATGAAAGTCTTCTCAGCTTCAGAGCTAAATTGACCATGGGAAGCAATGTGTACTACTGGGAAAGTAGCTGCTTCCAAATAATTTTCAAACCTGGTTTCAGTAAAGTCCTGATTGAGGAGGATTTCACTAGGAACTTGAGCCTTAATTTTCTCTAGCTCTACTTCTACAAACGGCAAAGGTACAGATCCCCGACGGGATTCAGACAACCCAGCCGTTAGGACTTTGATATCTTCCCTGACTAAGCGCTCGGGATTCATTAAATCTAGTCCAGGGGTTAGCGCTATACTATACTTCTCGACTAAATACTGCTTACCGTCGTGAAGTGCTGCCATGGGAATATTGCGCAAGGCTCCATCAAGAACAAATACTAGGGTGTCTACTTGAGAGTTAGCTAAATCCTCTTCAATCGGTCGGATTACCCAATTGTATACCTGCTGCGACATTGGTAAAAATGCCCGTCGATGAACCTGCTGTAAAAACTTACGCAGTTCTTCCAGAGTAGATTCAGTTTGGTCTTGGGCAAGCTCTGTTCTATAGTGGCGCAGTTGTTGTTGGGGTAAGCGGATAATGATATCCACGCTTTCTGGTAATATGATAGGATAAATTAATGCTGCTTTAGTATCAACTTGGTCGATGACTTGATCAATCACTACAGGAGTAGCGTTTAAACAGGCTGAGCGAAAATAGTTATCTAGTTCGGCTAGCTGCAGTGACTCAATGATCTCACGGGCTTTTTCCAAGTTGTCGGGATTGGAATTCCTGCTGTCTGATTGCAGCAGTAATTGCACGAATTCTCGATAGACTGGCTCTACACTCTCTCGAAATGTAAACCTGACCTCTTGGTTAACAGCTACTAGGTCACTCCGTAGAGACTTGAGAGTGTTAACTGCTTCGGTGTAAGCTGCGATCGCATTTTGCTCTTCCCCCTGCTGTTTCAAAATACGTCCTAGTTGCCATTGCCAGCGATAGCTAATATCTGGAGCATTGATTTCTTGAGCTAACTTTAAGGCTTGTTGAGTCAGGTCTTGAGACTCTGGTAACTGCTGATTCTTCTGATAGAGTTGACCTAGACTACCAAGAGCATAAGCTTCCGCTCGCTTATCTCCCAATGCTTTAGCCTGTTGTACTGCAGTAGCTAGGATTTTCGCAATTTCATAAGAAGGCTCAACCCCAGTCTTAGCCGAAAGCTGAAGTCTCTTGGCTGAAGTCTGAACATTTCTTTCATCCTTGATACTTCTGACTTCATCCTTCATTAGGCTTTGAGCAAAATTAATCCTCAGATAGATACTGCGGCGGCTCAGAGGTAAGGATTCCAGTTGAGGCCAGATTTGAGGAATTAATGCTTGTGCTTGCGCAATCCTTTTATTGTCAATCAATAAGCTAAGTTGATTTAATTGGGCTTCAAGCTTAGTGATTGGATCTAATGACTCATCGAATGCTTGTTGATAGTAATCAATAGCTTCGTCTAATTCTTGCTGAGCCCGTGCTGTATTCCCTAAGCTAAATAATGTAGCGCTAATCTCTTCAGACGATGGTAAGTTTCGGGCAATCTCTAAGCTTTTTTCTAAGGTTTCCCGGGATTGACTCAGCTCTCCTACTAATTGACGCATATTTCCAAGCGATCGCAATCCTATCGCTTTGTTCAAAGAGTCAGGTTGAGCAGTTAACGATTCCTCGACCTGATTGAGTAGATTTAACGCCCGCTTATACAGTCCTAATTCTTGTAGGGCTTGCGCTATATTAATCCGACTCCGAATCTGACCGGCTTCATCCCCTAATTCACCATAAGTTACCGCAGCTTGCTCCCAACTTTCCATTGCTGCTTTGGCTTCTGATGAACCAAGCTCAATACTTCCTTTTATCATTAGGGATTGCGCCAGCAGTTGTAAGTATGCTGTAGACTTATCGGTGGGTTTTATAGAGCGCAATATTTTTTCACTATTAGCGATCGCATTCTTGGCTTGAGTCCATAACCCCAGTTGCTGATAAGCCAACGAGAGATTACTTAACACCATCGCTTCTGAGAGTTTATCTCCCTGAGTTTGATTACTCTCAAGAGCTTGTTCTAAAACATCTACTGCTTCGGCGAATCTACCTGAATCGTAGAGACCTTTGCCCTGTTTAAGTAACGTGGAAATTTTAAAGTTAGCAGGTTGAAGGTTAGCAGGTTTAAAGTTATCAGGTTTAAAGTTAGCAGGTTTAAAGTTATCAGGTTTAAAGTTAACAGCTTGTTCGCCTTTGGCGTTCGAGTAGGGTAGGTTAGCCGGTTTCAGGTTTGTCCCTTTAAGAGCAATATCCCCTTCAACATTCAACCTTTCAACCTTCAACCCTTCAACCCCTTCAACCTCCAACCCTTCAACCTTAAAGGTTTGTGGGATTTTTGCTAAAACCGGAGGTACTAAATTGCACAGTAATGCTGTTAGCAGAGCAATCAGAGGCAACCTTATCCACCTCTTTATCCTCAACCCTAAGGATTTACGATTTACTCTACCTATACTACCACAATATATCTTTTTTTTTACCATGGCTGATTTTCTCCCTTACTGCACCTCATCGCTATCAAAAACGCTATATTCATTAGAATCTATAATTTTTATTTTTCTGTTCAAAATGGTCTAAAAATCAACGAAAAGTAGAATCCATCTTCCTGTAACGTTCTATCTCTAGTTTCAACATCCACCAACTGCAAGCCCCAGCCGATATTAGCCTCTAGTAAATCTCCTTGCTGCCATCGCATCCCTTGGTCTAGGTTTGCGATGGCAG
>NZ_JAAHFV010000072.1:0-21310 GCF_010672755.1 Moorena sp. SIO1F2 | reverse complement strand
GACTTAATTACGCAATATGTATCTATTACATATTTTTTACGTTGCCTACTTATTGTTAGACAGTATCTTTCTACAACAAATTATTGCTTATGCTTTTATTATAGCACATATAATGAAAGCCGTCCTAGAAGGACGGGGCTTTAAACCCAAAATTTTCGGTAACCCGAATTTAAAAAGGGTGTTATGGGTTGTTTAGCACATTAGTATGGAGGAATTTCAGTGAAATGCGATCGCATAGACTTTTGCTCAAAACTCAGCTGCGAACCTACAGCTGATAGCCCAATGAAAAGTGGAAACCATTCTCTTGTAGGGAATTTCCTCGGTTGTTGACCTCAATCAACGGGATACCATAGTCTAGGCGCAAATCTAAACCTGAGATAATTTGCGATCGCAAACCTACTCCCAAGCTAGCAATGGTGGCGGGGTCAGGGTCAGGATCTAGATTATTCCAAGCTGTACCGATTTCAAAAAAAGGGGCTAGTTGTAGTTTGCTAGGGTCTGAGGTGAGAGGGATGCGGAGTTGTACCGAACCCAGGATACCGTTATCAGCAACCAGTTGGTTTTGTCGATAGCCTTTGATTGTATCCACGCCACCGATACTGAAGCGTTCTAGGGAGAGCAAAGAATCTGGGGTTAACTGAGCATTAATTTGTGTGATCAGGGTCGTTCTCGGTGACAACTGTTGTACCAATTGGAATTGTCCCAACCAGCTGAAGAATCGCCCGTCAGTCCCAGTGTTGTTGATAGTTGCATCAAAGGCACCCAACCCAAAACTAAACTGAGAGCGAGCAGCTAATATGCGACTAGGGCTACTACGGTCTATCCAATCTTGAGAAAATCGCAATACCGTTACCTTGGATTCGCCGTCTTCTGGGCCAACTGAGAAAGAAAAAGGTTCCCCGAGTAAGAAGGTTTGACTGCGACGCAAGTCTAGGGCTAAACTCAGAGCAAATTCACGTTCTGGGGAGCGGAATATGGGTTGGCGAAAACTGACAGAAAAGGTGCGAGTTTCGCTTTCGATATCAAACTCCTCGAATTCATCTTCGATAATGCCGCTGTCGCTGTTGTTGTAGCGTACACTAAGGGTGCCATTGTAGGGATTGAGGGGGATAGAATAGTTGATATCGTAGAGGTCTAGCCCTTCGGTAAAGCTGTATTGAGTGGTGAAGCGATCGCCAAAACCCAAAAGATTATCATGGGCAACAAACAGCCTGGTTTGTAGAGAACCAATGCTGGGAGATTGGTTGTTGGCGGTAGAAATACCAGCGTGAAAGGCAGAGGCTTCTTTGAGTTTGACTTGCAAAATATTGCTACCAGAGCCACTTCCTGCAGTTAACTCCGCATCCACTTGATTGAGCAAAGGGTCAAGTTGCAGCAGTTTCAGGGCTTCTTCTAAGCGGCTTCGATTTAATGGTGGGTTAGTGGCCACTTCAAGGCGACTGCGCACATATCCTTCCCGCAGACGGTTTAATCCCTCCAGTTCAATCCGTTCTAAGTCACCCTCAACCACCTGGATTTTCACAACACCTTTCCTAAAGTCTTGGACCGGCAAAAATGCGCCAGAGGTGATGTAACCATTTTTAATGTAGAGCTCAGTAATGGCAGAACGCAGTTGAAGCAACTCCTCAAACCTTACTTCACGGTTCTCATATTGGTTTGTTTTATCTGCAATTTCTTCTTGCAAAACCGTATTTCCCAACACCTCCACTTCTGTGACAAAGAATGGCACAGTGGATGGAGTTGTAACTTCAGGGAGTTGGGGAGAGGAAGGAATTTCCAGACTTGGATCCGGTGGTGATGCTGGAGATTCTTCAGGAACAGGAGGAGGTAAATCGGATGGGGTGGGAATGGTTTCCTGAATTCTTTCAGGGGTTTCGGTGGGAAGGTTAACTCCTGGGGGTGGAGTAGACTGAGCCACTGCTCCCATAGTTAGGCTCACGATGGGAATAATGCTAGAGCCTGAAATTACAATAATCGATTTCAGTGTATGATACATAGTTTCAGCTTTGTTAGCATTGCTGAATCTTCGGATGAATAAGAGTGGGGTGGGCATCCTGCCTGCCTGGGAATTGTAACGGGCAAGATGCCTGTTCGGAAATGAAACAGGCAAGATGCCTGTTCCACTAAGATGCCCGAGGCCGGAAACAGGCAAGATGCCTGCTCGGAAATGAAACAGGCAAGATGCCTGCTCGGAAATGAAACAGGCAAGATGCCTGTTCCACTAAGATGCCCGAGGCCGGAAACAGGCAAGATGCCTGTTCCACCAAGATGCCTGGGAATGAAACAGGCAAGATGCCTGTTCCACCAAGATGCCCATGCCACAAAACTATTAAAATTATCCCGTATTTATAGCACTACGTATTCAGAGGACATTGATACAAGCTCAAAAGCGGTTTTAGTCAACTTTTGTATGCATGGCTCTTGCCTTGGGCGTAGTGCTATATCTATCCCAATGCTTCCCCCAACCCCGAGAGGCTAAAGGTGTTTTTGGAAAGAGTTTTAAACGAAGTTAAAGTCCCAATAAATCACAACATTAGTGGTGTCTTCTACTACACCGATAAGATCGTTATTATAGCACTTCTCATAGTCATGAGGTACAAAATCCTTGGTGTTAGGGAGCAGGGACTTCGGAGCAGGGAGCAGGGAAGAGAGAAGAGGCAAGAGGCAAGAGGTAAAAAATCCTGTGTACCTCATAGCTATAAGACAAGAGGTAAAAAATCCTGTGTACCTCATAGCTATAAGAAACGCTATATAGTAAATCAAGGTATCCTTTGCACTGCTGCCAGACCAGTTTTGGAAGCTCAGTGAGTAGTCACTGGAACTACCATAAACCTGGAACTTATCTCCCTCAGACCAGTAGAAGTCGGTAATTGTGGTATAATTGAGGCTGTCATAGCCGGAACTGCCACTTAAGTAATCGTTTCCAGAGTAACCTAGAAGGGTGTCGTTACCTGAGCCACCATAGATATAGTCATGGCCAGTCCAGCCATCCAGATAGTCGTTACCACTCTGACCGTAGAGCTTATCGTTGCCGCTATTACCATATAAATTATCGTGTCCATAGTAACCAAAAAGGGTGTCGTTACCTGAGCCACCATAGATATAGTCATTGCCAGTCCAGCCATCTAGATAGTCGTTAGCACCCTCACCGTAGAGGTTATCGTTGCCGCTATTTCCATACAAAGTGTCGTTCTTCGGACCGCCAATCAGGGTATCATTGCCGCCATTACCCGTCATTGTCCAAGACTTCCATTTCAAGAATATCCACCAACCTTCCTTGTGCGCTTGAAAGTAATTGTTAGCATTGTTACCGATGTAATTTCCCATGGTTTTTACTCCTGAGAGAATTTAATTGTGTAACTTCAAAGGGTTATATTCAGTCAATAAATTCTAGATAAACCCAATGTCTAAGCCTTAAATTTTGCTACAATTTGGTCGTTTAGTGTGCAAAAAAAACAAATTAGTTAGAGATAATTTGTTCAGCAACTGTATTAGCTTGTTGCTTAATTTTCATAATAAAATTAAGTCTTTTATAATTCATTAACCTTATCTACCAATGTGATGACTTGGATAACCAAGACTCATGGCAAGATTTAGTCAGTGGGATTGCTGAAAACTACATATTGGTAATCAAAAAGAGAGGCTCACTGGATTAGAGCCTCTCTCCCCTTGTCTACCAAGATGATGCCGAAAATTTGGACAAGACCTGGGTACAATTCAGTCAGTGGGATTGCTGAAAACTACATACTGCTGATTGAAGCGTTTACCCTGTTGGGTGGTGCGTTACGGGACGGACTATCCCAATACTGGCTACTGAGAAAATCAGGGCTCGCCCGTCCCTAACGCACCCTACGCACTCAAACCTTTTGCCCAAAATTCCTAACCCCCAGCCTCAAGAACATTCCCGCCCCATCACTAGGCGTCCATTGGGCAGTTGATACACCCCGGTTGCTTCAACAATTGGGTCACCCTTTTGCCAAGGACGAGAGGCACTCTCACTTGGTACCGTGCGTACCTCTCCAGTGGGATAACGTGAAACTGAAGCATCCCCAGGGCGGGTGGGTAAGTTACCACCACCGGTAATAATGAATTTTCCCTCTTGTTCACTGGTTCGGACAATGCAGCTATTGGCTAGTAGATTGTCGGTGTCAATCTGATTGTCCGGTAACTCTGTCAGGCTGTTTTCGATAAAATCGAGCTTGGGTAAAGTGATAACCCCATCGACTGCCCCACTAGCATTGATATCGACTCGGTTATTATTATCTAAAGTGGCTGGATCAGTGCCTTTTGGTGCTGGACGGAAGGCAAAGCCGAAGAAGATGGGGGTTGTGAACTTAATATTGCCTCCTCGGCCATCACGGGCAAAGGCTAGGATGTCACTGTCAGCAAAGGCAATGAGTGAGTCAGTGGTGATGGTGATATTGCCCCCGTTGTCAGCACCGCTGAAGACACTGGTGGTAATGTCACTGTCACCCCGTAGCCTAATATTTTTGGCTGTGATATCGATAGCACCTCCGGCAGATTGAGTGGTAGCAGTAATGATATTGCCGTCAGTAGCTTTTAACATGTCTGAGACATTGATATTGATGTTGCCAGCGTCGCCTTCTCCCTGACTTTGGGCAGTTATCTCTGCACCATCCTCAAGGGTTAGTTTTCCAGTGGTAATCTCTAAGTCTCCAGCCTCTGCAGTTGAGCCTAAAAGTGCTGCTGTAAACACACCACTGGGGACTGTGCCATCCGCTGAGGTGCCAATCACTTCTACTGATTCTGAGGCATTGATGGTTATATTTCCTCCTTTACCTCGATTTGCGGTTGCTGCGCCAATGCGTGAACCACTGCGGATGCTGAGTTGGTTGGTTGTAATATCTATATCCCCGGCATTTCCGGAAGCATTAATAGAAGTAGCAACAGGACCAGTAATTGTATCTGCCGAAATTACAGCTCCCTCCTCAAGAGTTATTCTGCCAGAATTTAAAAATAAGTTTCCTGCATCACCATGTCCGAGAGTAGCAGTCGCTATGCCTGCCTGACCTTGAATCTCGATAGACTCGGTAGCAGTTATACGTAACTCTCCGCCTTTTCCCTCAGGCAAGGTACCTTGTGCATCATTTTCGTCACTTAAAACAGGTCCTGAGATAATTCCAGCTCCATTCTGAATGACTAAACTACGAGTAGTAAGGCTTAAAGTACCACCATCACCAGTCCCAAAAGTTGCTGTTGTCAAACCTGTAGCAGTTTGAGCTGCCTGGCGAATTGAGTTTGGGTCTAGAGGGTCAGGATTAAATACTATTGATTGATTGCCCCTTAGTATAACAGACTCGGAAGCATTGATGGTTAAGTTCCCTGCTTTGCCACTGCTACGTGTTTCTGTCCCTATTCCAGTATACCTATTCAATTCAGGTCGGTCATTTTGTACAACCAATTGCTGAGTATTAATGGTTGCGTTGCCAGCATTGCCAGTCCCATATGTCTGGACAAGCAATTTACTACCATTGGTTATATTGATGGAATCAGAGGCATTAATGTTGAGATCTCCTCCCAAGCCATCTCCACGAGTTATCGTCGATACTCTCGTCCCAGTAAAGGAAACGGATTGAGCCTTGATATTAATGTCACCAGCCTTAACAGAGCCACGAGTTTCGCTAATAATGCGCTGATTTTTTGCTATGATTGCACCGTTGCTATTTAACGTAATATCACCCCCTGCAACATCGCGACCACGAGAATCAAGAGAACCAAGGTTAAGGTCACCGTCAGCAGACAGGGTTATCGCTCCGCCACTGCCAGAGGAAGATGTCTTGAGAATACCTGCCGTAGTATCGATACTACCATTGGTGCTGTTGAGGGTAATCGAGCCACTGGGATTAGAAATATCCTGAGTATTAATGTCTCCGATGGCCTTGAGTATCAAGCTTCTTTCTTGATTGGAAGGGTCTATATCACTAAGGCTACCGCTTTGTGCGATCGCACCACCAGAAGTAATTGTTACATTACCAGCATAAGTTGAGTTGAGTAAGTTGGTAGAGTCACTTTCGTTGATTGAGATGTTACTCCCTTCAAATTTAAGATTCCCAAACTGATTCTCTGAGTTGTTGAGAGTAATATTGCCATTCTTAGCATTAAAGCTAGCAGTACCGCTAACATTTAGAGAACCATTTTGGATAATTTCGGGAGTACCTGTATCGAGGCGAGTTGGGGGTGCCTCAGTATTTATTCTCAATACGCCGCCAAAGGAGTTTCCAGATTGAGCTAATTCAATCGCTGTACTTTCGTTAAAGGCTTCATTGTTGTTGAAAGTCAGTCTTTTATCTAAGCTGTTCACCGTTAGATTGCCAGAGATAGTTTCGGCATTTAGGGTGATCAGTCCCACGTCAGTGATAATCACATCCCCATTGGGCAAGGTTCTTCGAGGCAAAATATTATTGTTGCCAGTAGGGTCTATATTTTCACTAGGAGCGTTTGGATCAGTGTTCCCTGCTACTTGTAAGATTTCCCCAGGAGCTTGGAAAATTGGTCCAGTAGAGTTAATCGTAAAATCACCACCAATCAGGGAGTTACCGATGATGCTGGCATTACTGTTAGTAATTGTGACATTGCCAGCGTTGGGGAGGGTAGTGGTGAGGCTGGTATCTCCTACAACAGTTAATGATGCTCCTATATCTTGAGTAATCATGCCTCCAGAGGTTAAGTTCAAGTTACCAGTGGCAGAGGAAGTGATCAGATTTGTCCCGTCACTCTCACGGATAGAGACATCATTACCGGTGAAGGCAAGATTACCAAACTGATTAGCTGGTTCATTGAGACTAATATTGCCAGTGTTGGCGTTGAAAGTAGCGGTACCACTGACAGTTTGAGGTCCAGTTTGAATAATGCCGGGGGTACCTTCCAACAAGATGGCATCGGTGGTGGTGTTAAACCGGAGGGTACCGCCAAAGGAATTGTCTTGATTAAGAGTGATGGCAGGGTTATCCAGAACCTGGTTAAAACTGACAACGGCTGCTGGTAGGCTATTTACTGTCAGGTTACCTGTGACGGTGTTGGCCTCTAGGTTAACTGTTCCCACCTGAGTAATAATCAAATCCCCATTGGGTCGGAGAGTCTCTTGAGAAAAGTCACCGATAGTGTTAATTAGGGGTTGGCTACCTCCCCCATTGACTGAGATCTCTCCAGCGACTTGCAAGGGTTCGCCGGGAACTTGAGTAATTGGTAGACCAGAGTTGAGAGTGAAGTTGCCCCCAATAATGGAGTAACCAACAGTGGTAGGTTTAGTGTTGGTAACACTAACATTACCTGCATTGGCTAGAGTGCTTGTGAATAAGGCATCCCCATTCACAAACAGACTGCCGCTAGTTTGGGTAATGGTACTCCCTAAAACAGTAAGATTACCACTACCTGTATTGATGTCATTGTTAAAGGTAATGTCGCTACCGGCAATGAAGGTCAGGGGGTTATTGTTAGTGTTAATGGCTCCAGTTAAGGTAATGTCGCTACCGGCAATGAAGGTCAGGGGGTTATTGTTAGTGTTAATGGCTCCAGTTGTTGTAATTGTCCCGCCTGTAACTGGAGTTTGAATCGTAGTAGGACTGTTGAAGGCAGCAGGCAAAATAGCGATCGCACCGCTGCTGTTGTCTCGCCCAATCAGAATCTGGGCAAACCCCTTTTGTAATGTGTTGAGTTCGCTGCTGTCTAAATTTAAGCGGGCATCAGTAGTAGTGCCACCGATAGTGATGCCCAAAGTAGGGTCAAGGGGCTGTAGCTGAAGGCGGCTGGTGCCTGTAATTTTAGCCAGATTACTAAGGATAGTAATTTCATCAGCGGTGAGGGTGATGTTTCCAGTCCCAATAGCTTCAATTGCACCTTCATCACCAAAGAAAATCCCCTCACTGTTATTGCCAATGCCCCTAATAATGCCCTCTAGGGTAATGTTTCCAGTTCCAGTAGTTCGCACTACGCCACCGCCGGCTGCACCTAACCAAATACCGTAATGTCTAGTTCCGGTTCCTCTGCTAATTCCTCTCAAGAGGATATCGCCATCTACGGATGTCACTCTAGTGTTGGAACCTAAAACAACGATTCCTTGATCCCCGTCCGACCTGGTTCCACCATTTCCACCAGTTCCATTCAGGGAAATGCTTCCTGTTCCGGTGGATTCTACCCGACCGCCACGTACAATCGAAATGCCCTCGTTGCCAAACCCAACATTACCGGTTGCGTTAGTAGTACCTGTTATTTCGATAGAGCCTGCTCCAGTGGATTGTACCAAGCCTTGATTGTAAATATAAATGCCGTGGTTAAGATCTCCATTACTTGGAGCTGCTGTACCTCTGAGGGTGATATTTCCATCTTTTCCACTCACTCTGGAACCATTACCATCAATTAATATGCCTTGATTCTCAGAAGTTCCAGCAGCACTTGTTCCCTCCAAAGTGATGGCTCCAGTACCCGTTGATTGGATCACACTGCCAGAGTTAATGACAATACCTGTATTGCCGCTTCCAGTGCCGTTTCCAGTACCTGTTAGCCTAATATCCCCATTTTCTGAACTAATGAACGTGTTTTCTGTAACATCAACCCCAATACTATCATCCCCTCCGATTCCACCATTGCCAATTAGAGTAATATTCCCTAACCCACTGGTTTCTAATCGACTCTCGAGCAGAGTAATGCCATGATTATTAGTGTTGTTACTACTATCCCTTCCCCTACCTACCAAGTTAATACTGCCATCTTCAGCATTAATGCGGCTAAAACCAAGAAAAATGCCCTCTCTACGAACTTGACTTCCTTTGCCTGAACCTATGAAATTTCCGCCATTAGTATCAATCGTGGCATTAAAAATACCAATAGCGCCTGCTCCGCTATTGTCACTATCAGCCAACAGCTCTATATTCAACTGACCGCTATTGGAAGTAATATCAGCGTTGAGAAAAATATCGTTTTCTGCCTGCAAGGTAAGAGTTGCGTCTCCACCTGCTGTCTTGCGAATTGGTGCATCATTATTCTGAGTAATGTTACCTTGATCAGTGCCACCGATACTTGTTGAAATTGTGACGTTGGTGCCCCTATTCAGGGCAGCATTAATATTAGCAACATCAACTGTATTCGTACCAATAGCACCGCCACCATTGGCGAGTGTGATATCAGTGGGATCGATTAACCAAGTGCCACCACTGCCATTAGGAGCACTAGCATCGGGAGTACTGGTGAGATTAAGAAACTGTTTGCCAGAGGTTTCAATAAATCCCCCATCACCGGAAACAGTTCCTCCCCTTGCTGTAAGGGTTCCGTGAACGGTTGCTGTCTGATCTGCCCAAACAATCACCTTGCCCCCATCCCCATTGGTCAAGGCATCGGCATTAATCGTTACATCGGAGCCAACAAAGGTATGTACTGCATTGGGAACGGTGCCATTACCCTGAAAGTCTCCCCCAATCAATACTGTACTGCCACCGGTGTCAGAGGAGACATCAATTCGGGCATTATCCAACAAGCTAACCTGATTTCCGAGAACCTCAACCCGGCCACCAGCTGCTGTCAGGGAGCCAGTGCTAGTTACCGTACCACCGGATAAGCTGAGCGTTTGTCCCGAACCAACTGCCAAATTCCCAGCATTAGCGATCGCACCAGCTTGATTCGTCCCATATTGCAATCCCAAAGGCACACTCACCGTTAACAACGAGGAATTGTCCGGATTGGCACTAAAGGATGACCCATCCCCAAAGGTTATAGAATTCGCTGTACTCGCCACAAACGAACCCTGAATATCCAGTTGCGCATTCGCTCCAAAGATAATCCCATGGGGATTCAGTAAAAATAGATTAGCAGCACCATCCACTCCCAAGGTGCCCAAAATACTTGAGGGATTAGTGCCAGTCACCCGTGAAATAATATTTTCAATCCCTGCTGGATTAGCAAAATAAACCCGTTGTAACTCCTCAACATTAAAATCAGTAAAACTGTGGAACAGATTTGCCCCTCGTTCTGCTCCACCTTCAATCAAATCTGCTAGCCCTCCCCTAACCTGAGCATCAGGCGTAACCCGAGAACTTTCAGCCCCTAAAGTCGTATCTGGTGTCACCTCAGCCAAGGCTTGATGTTTATCAAAGGGAAAAAACACACCGAGCGTTAAGCAACTGGCTACTTTCAATAAGCCACAGCAACGACCCGAAGATTGATTAACCATGGAATTTTTCTCCTTGCTGTAAGCATTCAGCGGTCAGCGGTCAGCGGTCAGTAGTCAGTGGTCAGTAGTCAGTAGTCAGTAGTCAGCGGTCGCTAATCGCTGTTCGCGTAGCGTGCGCGTAGCGCTAATCGCTGATAGCTGAAAGCTGAATGCTTAAAGCTGATAGCTGAAAGCTGAATGCTTAAAGCTGAATGCTGAAAGCTGATAGCTGAAAGCTGAATGCTTAAAGCTGAATGCTGAAAGCTGATAGCTGAAAGCTGATAGCTGAAAGCTGAATGCTGAAAGCTGAATGCTGAAAGCTGATAGCTGAAAGCTGATAGCTGAAAGCTGAATGCTTAAAGCTGAATGCTGAAAGCTGAATGCTTACTTTACTTTTTTGCTACCTCAGAAGGAATTATAAGGTATTCGGTTAACCTATCAGCTAACTATTCCTACAAACTTGATTGCCAATATAAGCAAGGGTAATTGCGCAATTCGGCAATTATTATTGTCAGCAACTAAATAAGCTTAGTTGCAGCTTTAGGGTGATAATTAATCTAAGTTTTCCAGAGCAGTTACAGAGCAGTCCTAGTGATGTCCAGAAAACCTAAATCCAGGAGCGATCGCTTTTTAGGAATACTATTTCTGTTTAGCCTTACCGTTTGTATAGGGCTAGGTCATCTTCCCTCAATCGCTCAACCAGCTGAACCGGGAAATATGGCAAGCCCCCAGCCTGCCAACCCCAGTCAACTCGTGCAAAAAGGGGTTGAGTATTACCAAGCCGGAGATTATCAAGCTGCCATAGAGCTCTGGCAAAATGCCTTGACGCTCTACCAACAGAGCAACAACTATACCAATAGCGCAATTGTCCGGGAAAATCTGGCCAGAGCCAATCAAAAGATTGGTCACATCCAGGAGGCAATCAGTAATTGGGAGCAAGCCATCCTTGACTATCAACAGCTAAGGAACTGGCAACAAATGGGGCGAATGAAAACAGAACTGGCTCAAGCCTACAATAGTTTTGGACAACCGAGAAAAGCTCTGGCGCTGCTATGTGGAGCCCCTAATACTGATGAAAATTCTAAAAACAAACCCAGTTGTGTCCAAGACAGTGCCTTGAAAGTTGCTCGCGCTCATCAGGATTGGAAGGGAGAGGCTGCTGCTTTGGGAAGTATGGGAAATGCCTATCTTCTCAGAGGGGATTATGACCAAGGGATTGAATGTTTACAGACTGGTTTAGGCATTGCTGAAAAAGTTGAGTTTGATATCAGCCCCCAACGCACAAAAGACTGTACAATAGATAAATTGGGCAAAAATTACACAGTCAAGATTCTCGCCGATAGTCCCTATCGCAGTTCATTTCTTAACGACCTAGGAAATGCTTACTTGAGCAAAGCTCAACGTTGGGAGCGCTGGGCTAGCTCTGCCGAACAGCGGGGAGCGAAAGAAACAGAAAATCAATTTAGAAAAAATGCCAACAATAATTACAATCAAGCTCGGGAAGATTTTCAGGAAAGTCTCAAACTAGCTCGCACTCAAAATCACCAACCTGCTCAAATGCGAGCATTGCGCAATTTGATTCGACTGTCCTACCGCCCTCAAGAATCAATATCAATAGAGGCGCGAAACCAATGGATTCAAGACGCTCAGGAATTGTTCAACGAACTACCGGATTCTCAGGACAAAGTCTACGCAGCCATCGATTTAGCTAAACTGGAGCAACCGATGACTGTGGTTACTGACACGTCCCAACACAATTCCTGTGGCAAACGTCAGCTAGAAGCAGAGACTGAAACACTCCTCAATCAAGCCATCTCAATTGCTCAACGCATTAAGGACTACCGTTCTGAGTCTTTTGCATGGGGTGAATTGGGTCATCTCTATTACTGCCGCCAAGACTATCAAAACGCCCTAGACTTCACTCAAAAGGCATGGTGGATGGCTGACCAAAATCTATCCGCAAAAGATAGCTTGTATTTGTGGCAGTGGCAGCTGGGTCAAATTTTCCAAGACCAAGGCAAGGAAGATGAGGCCGTTAATGCTTATAAAGAAGCGATCGCTACCTTAGAAGGTTTTGAAGGTGAACAGGGTAAAAGTGAACAGGGTATCCGAACCGAAATTCTGATTGCTCAGCGAAACTTACAATTTGACTTTCGGGATACCATTGAGCCTCTGTACCGCGAGTTTGCTCAGCTAACACTCAAGCGTGCCGATTCATTATCCTCTGACTCTGAGCAGTACCAGACAGAGCTGAATTCTGCCCTAAAAACCGTTGATTCCCTGAAACTAGCAGAGCTACAAAATTACTTCGGGAATGATTGTCTTTTAACACTCTTCAACCAGAAACAAATTGATGAGCTTGTCACAAAAGACACAGCCGTCTTTAGCTTTATGATTCTGGAAGAGAAAGCTGCTATTATGGTTAGTCTACCAAACGGCGATAAGAGGTTAAAAAAGTTTAAGTTGTCACAGGTCGATAGTCAAAGGCTAATCAAAGAAGTCAACGACTTCCGGACAAAAATACAGGAATCTTATGACATCACTAAAGCTTTCTTAACACCAGCAAAGAACCTGTATAACTGGCTGATTGCTCCATTTGCCTCTGATTTAGAGTCAGCGCAGATAAAAACACTCGTGTTTATTCAGGACGGCATCTTGCGTAGCATTCCCATGGCGGCACTCTATGATGGTAAGGAATTTTTGGTAGAAAAATATGCCATTGCCACAACTCCCAGTCTTACCCTAACCAATCCCCAAGCCTTGAACCGTCAAGAACTAGCAGCACTGGCTTTGGGATTAACTCAACCAGCGCTCATTGATGGTGAAAGTTTCAGTAAACTGGAAAACGTCCGTAAGGAAATCGAAAACGTCAAAGCTCAATTCCCAGCAAGCAAAACCCTGTTGGATGAGCAATTTACCCGCAAGAGCTTGCAGCAAGAACTCCAACAAACAGTTTACCCAATTCTTCACATTGCCACTCACGGTAAGTTCGGCACAATTCCAGAGGACACTTTTTTAGTCACAGGTAATAATCAAAAGCTCACAATCACTGAGCTAGAGAAAGACATCCGCCGCTTAAGTCGTGGATCTAAACCAGTAGAGTTGCTTGTGCTTACCGCTTGTCAAACTGCTACAGGAGACGACCGTACAACTCTAGGTCTAGCTGGTATCATTGTACAAGCTGGTGTCAGAAGCGCCCTAGCTTCCCTTTGGTATATTCCAGATAACGATACTTCAGAGTTAGTCACTCAGTTTTACCATAACCTCCAATCGGGAATGAGCAAAGCAGAAGCTCTCAAAGAAGCTCAAAAGGATATGATTCCAAAAAGGCACCCCGCCCATTGGGCACCATTCATCATCATTGGTAATTGGCTGTAGAGCGGGGTTCACTGGATTATCGGGCAACGTTAGCAATGTCGATCAAGTACCCCATCCGTTTTTCAATCGATTCCCGCTCCTCTTCAGTCAATTCTTGTGATGGTTTTGGTTTTTCCCACTTGGCCAGGTCTTCCAACAGAGCAGATGCCACTTCTCCAAGTTTCGACTCTTCAGCCAGTTTGAGGGCTTCATCTAGTGCGTTGTACCAGAAACCAGCCTCAGCATAGAGATCTGCTTTTTCGGCGCTATCGACTGCATTGTCAAGTTTGTCTTGCAAATCTGGCGGCATCTCCACAACCTCTATTTGTACTCTGTCTACTACAGCACTTGATGGGTAACTAGGATCACAAAGGATTACAACTTGCCAGAAATAGTCTTTGCCCACTAAGAGCCCTGGTTCACCTTCTGGAAAGGGGGATAGGGTCATAATCCCTGGTGAACTCTGCAATGACATGCTATGGACTTCTGTGAAGTTACCATCTGAGCCACGGCTGTAGATGGTGAATTTCAGCTTTAAGGATTTGGAGTCAGGCACAAACCAAGCAAATGTTGGATGGGTAGAAGTGGTTCGCCCAACATAATTTTGAGAGGCAAGAACCGTTAACGGTATATCTCCTCCATCACACCCCCTAGTCGTTCCCGAATTCGTTCTGGTCTCTTTATCGGGAGTTTTTTGATCCTCAGGAGGCTTATACTCAGCTCTAGCTACAACTGCCGGAGTTGCCACCAGCGCTAAACTCAAGACACAACCAGTTACTACTCTAACGTTAATGGGTTTGTTAAAAAGCCCCACAATTTCAGCCATCATAATATTGATTGAGTAGACGCTTATTTAATTAAGACCATACTACGAATAGGGTAGCCATGACTGGATGCTTGCTACCAACTTTATGAAAAATATCAGAGAAATGGATAACTTGCTTTGGTAATATTAATTGCTGAAAACTACACAGCTAAAGGCGTTTATATTTGAGTTGTGAACATATTTCCAAAGGCCAAGAGGCAAAAGGCAAGAGGAATCCCCCCTAACCCCCCTTAGTAAGGGGGGCAGGCAAGAGGGGAAAGATATCCGGAGTTTTATTGTCCAAAAAAAAAAGACATCCTAGGTTTACATCTCATTTATAATGCCTATATAACAAAACAAAAAGACAAGCTCAAAAATCCATTAGCTCGTAGGGTGCGTTAGGGGCGGACTTGCCCTTATTTTTCACTTCGTAGCCAGGGTTGAGATAGTCCGCCCCGTAACGCACCACCAAAAGCCTCTGATTTGGCGTTGCTTAATAATGGAATGATTTTAATAGTTTTCTGGAATGGGCATCTTGCGTGGAACTGGCATCTTGTGTAGAACTGGCATCTTGCCAGTTTCATGCTTATTTCCTTGCGGGCAGGATGCCCACTCTACTCCTATTCATTCCTAAATTCAGCAACGCCTCTGATTTTTAATCTCGAGCGCCAGAGTTGAGATAGTCCGCCCTGTAACGCACCACCAAAATGCTCGCTGTATAACTCATAGTTATGAACAACGTTGTACTAGTTTAAAATTAGCATTTGCGTAGCGTATATTTCAGAATATCGCTGATTTTTTATTAATCCTAAAACCCCCCAAAAAAAAAATCTAAAAACCCTTGACAAAGTCAGTTATAATCATTACAATAATCATTGTATAAACACAATGAGTTCACTTTTTTATCCATGTCACGAAAATTTCGCCAAAACTTCAAGAAACAACCTGCTCAGCACACCTTGAAAGGGTCTCGTGAAGCAGTAATTTATAGTATGCAAATGCTTTATTCACTAGGCTATGCCGAGATTGCGGAATGGACTCCTCTGGAGCCGACCGACGTTCCCGGGGAAGTGATGACGACAATAACTAAGTATTGGCTGTTGCCGTAACACCTTGTCTTGATGCAGTCGCTCATGGGGGAAACCCCCAAGACCGCGCTGCATCGCTAAATTTCTGGGGGGGTTTCCCCCCCTAGCAAAGGTCAATCAGATCGAATCACATCAGGTTCCGTTTGGGAACTCAGTGACATAGCGATTTCAAGGAACTTATTGTGGAGTTGAAATAGCCGTGGATAGTATTTCTACGGCTATTTTTTTTATTTTTGATACTTATAGAAAAAGAGAATTGAGAATTGAGAATCGGGGAACGGGAATCGGGAATCGGGAATCGGGAATCGGGAATCGGGAATTGGGAATTGGGAATCGGGAATTGGGCTCTCCATGAGCGACTGCATCAAGAAATCATAAAAGTTCCTCTGGTCAGGAAAATTTGGAGAGACTTTAGATTTATTTAGTTTGAGCCGGTGGTGCGTTACGGGGTGGGCTATTTCAACGCTGGCAAAGAGGCGGAAAATCAGGGCAATCCCACCCCTAACGCACCCTACGAAAATTTACTTTAGATTTATTTAGGGGCTTATTCCCAGATCCGCTGTTCCCGATTCCCGATTCCCGATTCCCGATTCCCGACTTCTGCAAGAAGTCTATTTTAGAATTTTTTGATATATTTCAAACCTTTCAAAAAAAGAGTTTTAAAGCCATAGCTAACTTTGGCAAAACTCCAGTGACGACCTGTTAGATGCCAGGTTAACTCGCACAGAGTTCCGTGGGGAGAAAGGGGCTCTCGTTTAAATGTTCCTCCTAGTTGTTTCGCCAGATTTTTACATTGTTTTGTTCCTCGGTTTTCAGAGGATGAACAGATGCCAGAGCCATTATCTTTAAGACTCAGAGTGTACCATTCATCATGTAGCTTACCAATGGCACTAATACGAGTTACTCCTTTAGCATGTTTCCCGACATTGCACAAAGCTTCTTCCAGAAACTGGCAGAGTTTTCGCTTTTGCTCAATAGTTAAATATTGTTCCGGTATCGGCTCAAATTTAAGAACTTTAAGCTTGAGGGTCTCAAAACAAGGAAGATTCCGTTCCAGCGTATCTCTACAGACTTCATATAAAAGCTTACTTATTGGGCGCTTCAATGACAGTTTTAGGTTACTTCCTAGACGGATAGTTTCTTCTTGAGTCGGAGTTTCTTGTTTGAGGTATTCTGAAATCTCCCATATGTCATCCTTGATAGTTTTAAGTTTCAACAGCAATTCGTCTTGTGGCAAATCCTGGTTTTGAATGCGGGTAATAATGTAGGCTAGTGTTTGCATTGGACCATTATGAATGAGATTAAATGTTTCCTCGATAGTCCCTTGGCGCACATTGATCTGAGACCTCAAAGCCTGGTCATAGTGATAGAAAGCAGGAAATAGTAAACTATTTATGACTAAAATTAACAACGCTGGTGCTACTGGAATCCACCAGCCCCAAACTAGGAACACATAACCAACTCCAACTAGTGCGAAGCTGGCAACCCCAACACCAAACAGATTTTTGAATGGGGATTGAGTGAGCCGACCAAGACCCATGGCCAGAAAACCCCAACCTAAAATCCATAGATATTCCCAGGGATCTGACCAAGTTCTTAAAAGCGATCGCTTATCCAGAACGGCACTGAGAATTTGACTAGTAGCATGGGCATGAAATTCCACCCCATAGATTTCTCCAGGAGGGTTCAAACCCTTGATGGCAGTGGTATTGACAGTGTCTTTGATGCTGGGAGTAGTGACTCCAACAATAACAATGCGATCGCGAATCCAACTTGAATTAAATTGCCCTGTTTCGATATCCCTCACAGATAAGCGTCTAAACGGTTTGCGACCACTGCGAAAATTGAGCAGCACTTGAACTCCAAAGTGATCAGTGCCCACATATCCACCGGAATTGGTCAAAAAGCGAGGTAGCTCAGTCTCACCAAAGCGCATAGTAAGGCGATCGTGAATGCCATTTTCAAGTTCAATCTTTTCCCTCTCAGCACCCAAATAAGCTTTCGCCAGCAGTAAAGCCAGGGAGAATACATATTCTTTCCTAGTTTCATCCCTATACATCCCAAGAATACTGCGCCTGAGCTTGCTATCTTGATCTGGAATAACATCTGAGAAACCAATCCGTTCCGGGGGAAATCCGGGTGGTGGCTTAATTTTAGTTGGTAATACTTTTTCAATGGCAATGAGATTCTTGATATCCTCAAAGGTTTCAACCAGTTGCTCGTGACCTGGCTCAACTGGTAGATCCCGAACAATATCAAGACCAATTGCTCTGGGTTTGTAGGTTTGCAATCTCCGCAGCAGCCTTGCAATGTCTTGATCCGGTATGGGATAGGTTTCTACATCCTGGATATCCTTTTCATCAATTCCAACAATAACAACCCGTTCATCCATAGGTTCAGAAGGACGCAGGCGCAGAAAAGTATCGAGGGTGATCCACTCACTAAATTGAAGTGACCCATTGAGACGGGCTAAGATTACCAGTCCAATCACTGCAATTCCTGGCAATTCTCCTCCACGCCAGGTAGCAATTTTGTTTCTTATTTTTGGCCAAATACTTAGCAACAACAGTTTTTACCCTTGCTTAATTTACAGCGTTTTTAAGATAGCGCTTTGCGACTTTGTTAAGTATATTTTATGGTTTTTTAGGAAACAGGTAACAGGGAATAGGGAATAGATCAGTTGGCATCTAACCTAAGTTATTTATTATTGTAAATTAAGAATTGGACTTTATCTTTTTTGCCTCATTTTAATAATTAACTTATCTGCAAATCGCTATAACTATGAGGTACACAGGATTTTTTCCCTATTCCCTATTCCCTATTCCCTATTCCCTATTCCCTATTCCCTGTTCCCTATTCCCTGTTCCCTGTTCCCTGTTCCCTGTTCCCTAAAACCCAGGAATCTGTACCTCAGCCAATTGAAAACCGCTATATCAATCAATAAACCCTTCTTCTCTGGCTCGCATCTCAGTTTGAATTCGGAGATTCTTCCCGTCTTCAGGATAAACACCCAGAACGTCTCGAATTTTCGTCCAGTAGTGAACCACAGTTCGTTCACTTTTATGCATACGCTCAGCAATTGCCCTATCTTGCAATTCCTCATGAAATGCTAGGGTGAGTACCTCCAGCCACTCTGGCTTGACTTCTCCTTTGAGCATCTTTAGATCTTTTGTATGGGTTAATCCCTGCAATGCCCAGTCAACTCTAGTTAACATAACCTGACCGGAGAAACCCTTATCTACCACCGTGAAACCCCCTTTGTGCTCGTCAATCTCATCCTTAATCCGCACCAGAGCTTTGAGGTAAGTGCTGAGCACCACAAGATTGAGGTTGGGGTACTGCTTCATCACTATCTGCAAAAGTTTAATGCCCGTATCGATTTTAGCTGTATTCTCAGAGGCTTCTGGAATGGAAAGATCTACAATAACAAGGTCAAGCTGAAATCGTTCCAGTTGTTCCAGAGCGCTCTGGAACGTTTGAGCTGTTAGGATTTCCGCTTCTGGATACTTCCGTCGTAGGGTGTCGATTATTCCACCCAGCATCAATTCGTGGTCATCAACCACAAGGAGCTTCAGTTTCCCTGGCTTTGGTAAATCTTGGCTCATCATCAATTCCCTCTATGTTTCCTATTCACCATTGGAACCTATCGTTGCAATTTAGCCAACGAGGTTTTAAGACAGCCAAGTTTTTCCTGTCATCAGTCTTAAATAGGTGTAAGCATTCAGCTATCAGCTATCAGCGATTAGCGCTACCTCACAGGCTAGAAGCCTGTGCCACGCACGCTACTTGAGGTGCTATCAGCTATCAGCTATCAGCCTATGCGCTATGCGCACCCTACGCGAACAGCTTTTGAAGAAAATAGCTGACGGCTGACCGCTGACTGCTGAATGCTTACAAATAGGTAGAACCACTGCTGACTTTTTAGCTTAAAAAGACACAGATAGATAAAGCAATCCCCTTGTCTACCAAGTTGATTGCTGGTTTAAGACAATAACTGGGTAGAATTCAGTCAGTAGGATTGCTGAAAACTACATACAGCGCTACGCGCAAGTCAGAAGTTAGAAGTCAGAAGTCAAAGGTGCGCTTTCCGCATCAAGAATTAAATTCGCCACGGGTCGCACCTAAAAGTAAGCTAGAACCAAACCAAACCCCACCGGTACCAAACCGATGGGGTAGATAAATACCAGTAATTATAATAGAAGAAACTCTTTTGTGCGGGAAGTAGCTCAATCATGACAGTAGCCACCAAACCTGTTGAAACTAATCCGATTGTGCTGAAGATGCCCCCAGCATTGGACATGGATGATGATCAGTTTTTTGAATTTTGTCAGATTAATCGAGATTTACGGATTGAACGCACGTCAGAGGGAGAAATAATTGTTATGCCCCCAACAGGCAGTGGAACCGGAGGTCGAAATTTCAGTCTCAATGGTCAGTTGTGGAGTTGGGTAGAACAAGATGGCACAGGCAAGGGTTTTGACTCTTCTGCTGGCTTTAAGCTTCCCAATGGTGCGGAGCGCTCCCCTGATGCCTCTTGGGTAACCTTAGAAAGATGGGAAGCCCTAACACCTCAACAACAGGAAAAATTTGCTCCTCTATGCCCAGATTTTGTGATTGAATTGCGTTCCCCCAGTGATAGCGTCAAAGACCTCAAGGACAAGATGAAAGAGTACATGGACAATGGCGCGAGGTTGGGGTGGTTGATTGACCCCAATAATCGTCGAGTGTATATTTACCGTCCTGGTGGGGAAGTCGAGCAGTTGGACAATCCTGCTACGGTAAAGGGGGATGAGTCGGTGCTGCCGGGTTTCGTGCTGAAGCTGGGGAAAATCTGGTAGGGGCAGGAGTTATCAGCACCATCGTCACTTGTAAAATTAAGGGTTTCTCCACCCTTCAATAATTCTAATTGCTACATTCAAATATGGGTTATTAAGGAATTCTTCAATTGCTCCTTGACCACCTTCTTTGAGAGCATTAATTAGCCTTTCTTTCTTAGTTGGTGTAATGGATTTAGTAACAAAGTCTTTTTGCTCTGCTTCTGTGGCAGTAGGGTTGGTTTTCTCTAGTTGTTGGAGTAATTGCTGAATTTCTGCTGCTGCTTCAGCTAGATTTTTGTCAGCTTCCTCGTAGTTATTTTGATTAGCATAGCTTTGCTGACTACTAACAGAATCAGCTCTTTCGACATAGTTACCACCAACGTTAAACTTGGCACCACGCTGGTCACGCTTGTCAATTTTATCAATTTTAATAGTTTCTTTATCTGCCATTATTTTAATAATTTCTATTAATTGAGTATGTTTTTTACGTATATACTTTATGTCTTGACGTTTATCTTTTATTTGCTCAGATAAAAGCTTTATTTCTCTATCTTTAGCCTCTAACATTGGCTTGTATTTCGCCCAAAACTTTCGCTCGTATTCAGCTTCATCAACCTCCTCAGGGACTTTTACGCGAATAACAAAAGCACCGTCGCCTTTATTTTCTATAGTCTGTATGACTGGTAGCTCTCCTGTTTCGCTTTCTACTCGAACTCGAAGCTCTTGAAACGTTTTCAGAAAAGTCTGCCAGTCGATACCATCTTTAAAAATTAAATCGACAGTATTGGGAATTTTCTGAGCTAACTTAGCAAATTCACCCGGTTCAAAATTTCTCTCTTGGTCAGCAGGACGACGTTGAGGGTCTGGAGCCTTTTTGGTAGGTAGTTTCAGGAAAATATAATCGCAATCAATTTCAATTAATTTAGTAGTATTGCTGATTCCCCAATCTTCGATATATGCTCCCGTTAAGGTGGCTCTGGTTAAATCTGCTCCTTCTAGTAACGTTTGAACTAACTTAGCTCTGGATAAATTAGCATTTTGTAAGTTAGCTCGGTTTAAGTCTGTTCCAATAAAGCTAGCA
>NZ_JAAHFV010000071.1:0-21388 GCF_010672755.1 Moorena sp. SIO1F2 | reverse complement strand
TGGCAAAACTGAACATAATACCCATCAGCCCTTTGGACGATCCGAACCCGCTTAATTTGCTTATTGTCGAATCGCCACAAGTCCCAGGTACCCTTGAGTCTAACCTTACCTATCCCTTTTTTATCCCTAAATACAATCGACTTCTGATCAGGGGATAATTTCCAACCGGATTGCTTATATTCAACGGAGCGACAATGCTTCTTGAATCTGGGATAACCTTTTTTGCCTGGCACCTTCTTCTTACAGTTGTCATAAAAGCGTTTAATTGCCCGTTCTACGTTTTCTACAGAAGCTTGACAGGCATGACTATTGAGTTCTTTTACAAAGTGAAATTCATCTCTTAACTGAGTGTTATAGCGATAGAGTTCTTTCTTGCCGATACCTCGATTGTCCATCCAGTATCGAAGCACTTTGTTTCGGACAAAACGAGCTGTCCTGATCGCTTCATTTATTGCTAATTTTTGAGGCTCTTTTAGGACAGCCTTGAACTCCATAACCAACAATTAAAATCACCTCCTTAGGTTATTTACATTACTTTACTTACTATCATAGTCGATATTATAACGCAACAGTTCCCAAACAGTTAGGGAATAAATTCCTGTTCGGGCTAACCCCATAAATGGAATTTAGGTGCTTGCGCCCTCATGGTTTTCGGTCAGTTAGATTTTAGGGAAGTGTTCTTCTAGGCAAGTTCGTAGCAGCTTTGGGTCAAAGAGAATTGGTATAAAGTGAATGCTTTTGACTTCTGAGAAATAAAACAAAATCGGTACTGATGTCCAGAAGATTTCCCAATTTTGCCATTCCTGATAAGGAAAACGCCGGATCAGGGTCTCGGAGCGATAAATATCCAAGGCGGTTTCAGTAAATTGCAGGCGTATGGTTACGGCCTGAAACAACAAGAACAACCCAAACAATGCGATCGCTAAACTTACCCAGGGTTGTATGAGCACTATTGTCACTGCAGCAATAATCAACACTATAGGCAGTGTGTAGCTTGGGGAGAGTTCAACGGTTGATGTCGATTTTGGAGAATAATCAGCAGAAGTCACTTGGCTTAAATCCCGAGCTGATAAACTTGAATGAATATCTGAATATAATCTAATTCTAAGCCTATATTCCCAACTTCTTCGATCTTCCCAACTTCTTCTATGGCATTTTCTGGGATGACAGTTAGCTAATCTTACCTACTACCAGTATGTAGCACATGCCTGAGTAAGATTGACCAAAAATTGATTTAAATCCCTGTACGGAGAGGGGGGGATTCGAACCCCCGATGGCTTTGACACCATAACAGATTTCGAGTCTGCCACCTTAAACCACTCGGACACCCCTCCATGATCTAATCAAGCCGCACCCCAGACTTCATCTGAAATTTGAACACAAAACCCTGGAATTTGTCAAGCCTTCCGTTTAAAACTCGCCTGTTGCTGGGTGGTCAATGTTAAGTGAGCTAACTGAGGTGCGACCCGTGGCGAATTTAATTCTTAATGGGTCAAGGGCACCTAATTGAATTGATTATTGCGCGCTAGGTGTTTTAGCAAACAGCGATAGCAGTCAGATCAAGTCCAGTGGCATAGGGAATTGTATAGCGGGAAATGGGATCACCATCAAGGAACATCAATGTCTATCTCAATATCTTCAACAGTAGTCTTAAAACCACCATCCGGTGTCCACTGGATAGCACCATCACGGCCTGTCCAATAGAGGGTCATCTTAGCATTGCGCATTAGCTTCGCCGTGTAGGAATCCACTACATTCGATGATGCGATCGCAATTTTTGGCTGCAGGGCATCGAGGAATTCTGGCCTCAGACTTTTTCCCGACCACCAAAGTACTTGTAGGTCAGGGAAACTGATGGTTTTGGCTAACTGTTTTTGGACGCCTGGTTTGATATCTCCTAGGAGTAACCAATTTTGGTCAATGATGCGCATTAGCAACACTGGTGGTTCAGTGTTGACTAATTCTATTGATGTAGAGCCAAAAGAGAGTATTTCACCCACTGGAATTGGTTGGTAGTTCGCCTCCCTAGAGGCTACTGCACTAGCGATAGAGTTACGGGTGACAATATCGTTCCAATTTTGAGCCTGAGACAATGGTCGTTGTAAATCAGTATTATCGTAGAAGGTCTCGATCGGTAAACTACCTAAAACCTGAACCCAACCACTTCTGAGTTGGGGCTGCTTGTCTAGAGCAACCGCCCAATTAATATGATTGATACCTTGCTTTTGCAGAAAAGGCAGCACTGTAAACCTTACTGTATCAGGGTTGCCACTATTGAGCAACGTTACTTGTCCCTGGTCTTGAATCACTAAAATTTGGTCATTTCCTGTAGCTAGCACTGTAACTTGAAACAATTTTGACGCTTGTTGCCATTGGGGCAACACCACCACAGTGACAGCAACTAGACTAATCAGCCACCAACGAGGATGTAACCATTTAATCAAGCAAGCTAGAGCAATTAGCCCGTAGAGGAATAACAGTTGCCCTAGGGAAATTTTGCCCACCGCTACAGAACTTCCTGGCAACTGATTGAAAAATTGCACTAGTCCCATCAGTCCATGGGTTGGGTAATACAGTAACCAAGCCAGTCCACTTCCTGCTGTTGGCCAAATTAGTCCTGCCAAGGCGCTGACAATTCCACCCAAAGTGATTATAGAAATTAGGGGTGTAGCAATAACACTAACTGGTATAGAGTAGCTGGCAACAACTTGAAAAACATACAGTTGCAGGGGTAGAGTCCAAACTGCTGCTGCAATTGGCACAGCAACTAGGGATGCGATCGCAGGTGGCAACCAATCCAAACGTTGGATAATCCCTGGTGCAGTGATTAGTAATCCTAGGGTGGCCAGAAAACTCAGCTGAAATCCCAAATCCCAGATCCACAAAGGATTAAATAGGAGTAACAGTGTTGCTGCTAACAAGAGTGACCCTAAAGGCTTCACTTTCCGTGCCGTCACTAATGCAATTAGGGCACCCACCCCCATCAGAGCCGCCCGCATTACCGATGGCTGTAGTCCAGTTAATGCCACGTAAATTAACAGTACACTCAAGCTAATACTGAACTGCTTTCCTTTGCTTAAACCCCTGGTAACGGCTAAGACAAAACCCAACAGCAAAGATACATGGAATCCAGATGCTGCTAAGGTATAGGCTAACCCAGCCTGAATAAATTGATCGCGGATATCGTAAGGCAAATCAACAGCACGACGTCCTAAAACCATTGAACTGACTAAGGGACCTGTGGGAGAGCCTAAAAAGCGAACTTGGGAACGGATAATACGTTGTCGCAGTCTCCACCATCCCCAGGGTTTGCCAATAGTTTCCTCATCAAAGTTTATTTGACGCCCACTCAAACCAGCAAAAGCCCCTTGACGAGCAAGATAGGCTCCAAAATCAAAGGCTCCCGGATTAGTCACTGGCTTGGGTTTATATAAAACCCCAGTTACGCTAATTATCTGACCTGGATATATCCCAGTTCCTTGAAGTAATGGCACAGTTACATACAACTTGCCTGTCA
This sequence comes from Moorena sp. SIO1F2, assembly GCF_010672755.1. Taxonomy (NCBI): domain Bacteria; kingdom Bacillati; phylum Cyanobacteriota; class Cyanophyceae; order Coleofasciculales; family Coleofasciculaceae; genus Moorena; species Moorena sp. SIO1F2. Next base: position 17,871 of record NZ_JAAHFV010000071.1, on the reverse strand, counting down.
CTCCTTGACTTATCGCTCCCCCATCTTCGCGACTTTCAATTTCAGTTAACTGAGTAGCTTGTAACCAAAATTGTGTACGCTGATTTCGGGTCAGGCGAGGCATACTCTCCACTTTGCCTTCAACCTTAAACAGTTGCTCTGGAGCAATGCTATTGGTTGAGGGGACATATTCGCTAATGTCATTCAGTTCTGGTTGTGGTACCCGCAATTGAAAATAGACCACCGCCAAGGCCGAGATTAGTCCTGCTGCTACCCATAATCTTGGTTTTGGTCCTGTGCGCCAGAACCTGGGGAATGCGATCGCAGCCACTATCCCTGTGACAACCAATCCTGTTACCAAAGCTCTGTACTCTTGCCAGGGAATCTCACCAGTCGGTAAGTTGAGAATCCCTGTAGAAAGTAAGCCGAGAATATAAGCAAGACTTATTACTGTACCACTGGCAGGCTTCATTAGATCGATAAACCTAGCCTTAAGCCCAAAACAACATGAAGCAATAGCAGGCAAAGTGGCGTACTTCCTAAGTAAGCATGAACGCTACGCATCAATGCTTTGTTCCCGCCAAAGCCAGTCAAGGCAATCACCCCATTAGCAGCCAGCAAAATCAGTACGATAGATCCTGTCCAAAAGTGTGGGCTTTCTAGAATTGGTTGATACTGCATTACTAGAGACAACACCCCACCCGTGTAGCCACCTGCGATAAAAATGAACATCCAGGGTGCTATTTTTCGATGATCACTGCGACTCTGTAGTGCTATTTCAGGATCAGATACTACTCGGCCACGCCATCCTGCTATTCCCACAAAGCTACCCATAATCAATACCACAATTCCCATCATCAATGGGTGTCCCCAATGCACCACTGGCTCAGGAATAGCTAAAATCCTAAATTGGTTAGCAATTGGTTCTAACAGCTGACTGAAATTTCCCACCGGTGTAAAACTATCCTCTCGATTCAGGTTGACCTAGCTTAAGTAACCATCTTTGTAGCATATTCAGAATTTGATTGGGCAAGACACTGTCAACATTCCCAGATACCGGTGTTTAGATTCCTTGACACTTGTCTCAAACTAGGAAACAGATAATTTCATTCACTCGTAGCTGAACGTGAACAAACGATCACACCAGATCTATAGAAGGCTGGCTGGATAGATCCTTTGCCTGTCCCTGGTTAAAAGGAGACGCAGGGCTTTAGCTCCCAGGGCAAAGCCATCTAAATTTTTTTTGACAAATGAGTAAGACTATGCATCGAAGACTTTGAAGAAAACCTGTAAGGGGATCTCCGAGAGATCCCCATTTGTTAGAGGGCGATGCGGAATATCCGACACTACGCGAACGCTTACTAGCTGATTAGTGACAATCAATTAATCACCCACATTTCGCATCCCGCCACTGTCACTACTTTATTTTTGATAATGATAATATTTTTTTTAGAGCTATAGTAATACTAAATAGCTTAGGATTACCCTGGCAAATTTAGAACTCTTATATATCAAAATTAGTATTTACTAATTTTTTTCTGTCGCTAACGTAGCTTTGGAGTTTTTTTGAGCAATGCCTTTACTATAGACAAGCCAGGTAAAGATGACTAATCCAGCTTCGGTTCCTACTAAATCGTGAAGGATATGAAATAAAGCATTGAAAGTCACTTGTGGATCAGTATAGGGATTCCCTCCAAACTTATCTAGAAGAAACACAAACGTTAAATTGACTCCAACTGAGAAAATTGGGAAAAGAATAATTTTCCAATCTTGGAGTATTTTATAGCCTCGATAGGTCAACACACCCAAAACTATAGTAAGTGCAATATAAATAGGAATCTTAAAATTATCGTTACCGGCTTTATAACCTAAAGGGTACAAAATTGAAACAACTAACAGACTAATCGCAAACACAATATTAATTAAATTGGTTATTATAGTAGTCTTTTCCACTAAACCATCGGCCCACAGCGCAAATGCTGAAATCAAGAAAAAGTAAAACATGAAATTCAGCATCGTAAAATCGTTTTGATAATACCAGCATTGGGTGACATGCCAACCAATTTCTGAAGCGATCGCCACCATCACAAAAGCTAGCCCCAGTTGAGACGCAAAAATACTTCTCGATGGCAGTCCTAAGTTTTTTAAACTGTTGTAAAAAATTCTCATCGCCAGAGGGATGATGGCAAAAACCAGCACGTGGGTGATAATTAATCCCAGTTTCCAACCATCGACTATACAGGTTCTAGAGGGGTCTGTCGGGGATTCTGCGATTCCGGGCAATGTGGCGAGAATATAGCCAAATCCAGCTAAACCAATTAAGAAGCAGAGTGCAGTAAACCCTAAGTTAGTAGTAAAAATCTTGCCATCGTTATTTTCGTGGGATTTAGTAAATTGCTTTGAAGACATTCATACAGCTCCTGCTCATAGACAACTAAAACAAATCGCCGAAATCCCTGGAGGAGTATCCCCACAGCCTAATACCAACTACTAATTCTCTCACAATAACTATCCCTGGAATCTAATAGTTAAGATAAATTTTAGGTTATCATTGATAAATGTTAAGTAACCATCAAATTTATAATGATTGCGTTACATATCTTTGTTAATATATAGATTGCTTTACAAGTGTGATGGGTAAATCCCCTGTACTTTAGTCGAGGGATATAAGCGAACAGATAAATTGATTCATCCGTGATGGGGGTCGCTAATGTACACTAAAACTTTCTGAGTGCTAATCTTGCCAGTGGTGTCAAACATATACGAAGGTGTCCATAAACTTGGCAATCTCAACAGGTCTGGAAATTATTGTCTAAGCAATAATGATCTTCGTAATTGGTTTGTTCATTGCTGTTACTGTACCTCACGCTTACTAGGAAACGTTATAGTATGAAGCAAAAATTTTACCCAAAATTGACCTTAATCGCTGCTTATTGCATCAGTCTATTTGAGTTTTATACCACTGCAGAGGCGCTCACCATCGATCAATGGTCTCTCAAGATTATGCCTTTAGGAGACTCAAACACTCGTGGTAAAGCATTGGATCGAGCCGGATATCGAGATGACCTGTGGGCATTGTTTAAAGATAATGGCTATAAAGTAAATTTTGTCGGTAGCGCTACCTCAGAAAATCCCGAAATAGTTTTAGGGCAAAAGAACACATATGTGTTTGATCAAGACCATCAAGGGCATGGGGGATTTGCCATAACTGGTGTTGGAGCATCCAATGCGTGGTCGGATTTAAACTCCGAAATAGAAGATTGGCTGAAGCAAGCAAGACCGGAGATTGTATTATTAATGGCTGGAACAAACGACATCCTTTTTCAGAATGAAAGCCCTGAAGATACGGTCAATGAAATGATTTTACTCATTGATAAAATTCTCGCCTGGTCAGATCAGGTATATTTGTTTGTCTCTTCAATTCCCCCGATTAACCCCTCTGCACTTAAAGATGGTACTATCAAGAATCAGAAAGCAGATAAATACAATAATCTATTGGCAAATTTGCTGACGGGAGAAAGTTATAAAAACAAGAACATTCGATTTATTGATAACCGCGATATATTCACCCCTGATGACATGCTTGAGGATGGTATTCACCTAACCCCAGAGGGTTACAAAAAGTTGGCTCAGGCTTGGTTCAAAATGATGCTCGGCATCGGTACCAGGGAAAAGCAAGATAATATTCCTATAGATGTTCCCGTTGAGATCGAGATCTATAGTAATTGAGAAAAAAATCTGTAGCTGTTGAGACTACAAAATCCCTCGCTATGATCACTTCCGGTAGGGTTTGCTCATTGCTGTTACTGTAGCTCACGCTTACTAGGAAAGGCTATAACAAGTAACGATTTCTATAGTTTACCAGAGATGTCTCCACCAAGGAATAGGCTTAATATCAGGAAAATCGATTTTATTGCGGATTTCATCAATATCCCATCCAGTCAACTCAGCTAAGGTTTGAGCTTCCTGTTGCAATCGTCGATTTAAAGATTGTTGATAGTCAACTCCTGCCCTACAGCTCATCTCCCCAGTAAACGGATGACGAAGGATATATCGTCCCTGAAACAATTCACGATTGGACGTTTCCTGGAATATCAAATCTTCTGGGAAGGTATCACGGGTATAGCGAACATGGAGGCGAGTGATATAAACATTATTATTGGGTCTTCTATTGGCTCTTCCCGAGTTTAGCCAAAAGACACCTGATTTCCGGAGTTCTTCCGGATTGAGAGGGTTAGCTGAACATGGGTCACAACTAGCCATATTCCAAGCATATTCAACAAAAGCTACTTTTTTCCCTTCACTCTCGTAAGCAGTTTGGAACATAGCAGTGTAGAAATCACCAAACTCTGTTTTGACAAATACCGGAATTTCAGTATTAGAAGGAATCTTCACCGTGCGGTAGTTTGTAATTTCAGTCTGACCTCGGGGTGATAAGACATAGACAATGAGGTCTTGCTCACCGGTAGCATTCATCATCCCTAAGCGAATGGGCAGCATAAATCGGGGAGACTCGTAAGCCATCTGGAGGGGTCGCAACCGTTGGTAGGCAGTTTTGTCAAATTCCTCCAGATTGACTTTGGCAACGAAAAATTTCATATTCTGGCGGATGTAGGGTCGCAATAGCCGATTTGCTCCCCGTGGAATTTTGTAACCGTTGCGTCTAAGCCAGGTTTCTAAACCTCTAGAGTCCTTAGCACTGAGGATAAGAATGTTATATTCTCCAACTGAGAAGCGCTCCTCTACCGTGACACCTAAACTAAGATCATCAGTCTTCTGTGACCTTGTGCCACCTGGACGACCTAGGTCTGTTGGCGCACTTTCGAGATACCTTCGGTAATCGGCACAGGGGTCTGGGTCAAAATATTCCACTAGTCGAGGTGCACTAAACTGATCGAGGCGTTCAATAATCTTAGGGTCACCTACATTCACCTGTTCTCGCTGAAGCACCACAGGAACTGGGACAACCATAGCAAAGTCTTTAACATCCCCTTGATAGTCATTTGCCATGGTTAAAACAGTGCGATCGCCATCCCGAGCAATTACCACTTGAGAGGACTGGTTATATAGTTTAGTATCAGCTTTGGCGACATAAAACCCACAAAAACCCCAGGCTTTTTGTGCCAAGCACAAACTCACGAAAACCGTTATAAAAATAGTACTTATAACCCGAATAATTTTCATTTTTATTAATTTTTTTGTCTTTAACTAAAGTTACTTAATGTCATTCAACAAAGTCACTATCATCCCAGGAAAATCTCGTAGATGACCAGATAAAATCCAAAAGTACGCTCAAAGGGGATAGGGCAAACAACGCCCAGAAAATAGCAGTAGGCATGAAGAATTGATTGCGCAATATAAAAGTGAGTAAGGCAATACACACTGCCCAGAGCAATCGACTAATCGGTGCATTAGGGATTGAGCGAGGGTCGGTTAGCATAAATAGGGCAAACAGTAAGAAAGACCCACTCATCAACCGATGGCAAAATACATCCCAACTCCAGCCAAGCCAGAGATTTCTAATCCCTTCTAAAACGGCATAAGCACCCAAAAACGCTGCCGTTGTATCCCATCGTCCTACCCGTTTTAACACCATACTCCCAGTGCCCGCAAATAATAGACCATACCAACCATCATCCCCCCACTGTCCGGGAGAAACCCAAGCATCATTGGTTAGGATAAGAACAGCAATAATTCCAAAATTGGCTGGATTAAAAAAATGCTTGCCCTCAACTCGGAAGATAAATTTACTCAAAATTCCTAGGGAGCCAGCTAAAACCATAGTGCTATAGTTATCAGCTCGCAGCAGAAGACTCAAGCTTAAAGCTGTAATCATAGCACTTTTTAGGGAAGGGGATTTGGGAGAACTGGCGATAGTAGCATCATTATCCTGGGGGCAATTTGGTTTTTTTCTCAGCAGATTAAGAATTGTTTCTAAGGTTTGAATTTTGCACCATTCAAGGGTAGTTTGGAAAAAGGGTTTCGGATTAAAACCCAAAGGGAGGCCAAGGAAAGGGAGGCCAAGGAAAGAGAGGCTGAGGTCCCCAGAGTTTTTGATTGCGGATCTGTGTTTGGGGTTTGACCAAAGAAATGCTGCTAACCACTGAGTTAGTAGGCAGCTTACGATTACAACTAGAATCAAGTCTGGTCTTAGTGTCCAGTCCCGAGTGCTGATGCCCAAGACTAGGAAAATGGAGAGAAACAGAATTTGATTGTTTCGGGGGTCTTGTTGCCACATTATCTACGGATTCTGATCCGACTTTTAAAGTAATCAGGGCGCTCTGTCTGGATCAGGTTTAACACAAAAAAAGACGCTAACTCTACCAAGACTAATGCCAGAGCGGTCAGGAAATGTTTACCCGCTGCCAACACCAGGCTACGGGAGCGATCGCACCATACTGTACAAATGCCTTTACAAATGCCTTTACAAATCCCTTTACAAATGCTATAGAGCTACTATTTTTGAGTGGTTCATCGGGCATGATATCAAGTATAGTGGTCAGTTAACCATTACCCATTACCCACTCCCCTCAATTATTCCATCATTAATGGATAATTCTCTAGGTTATAAATTAAGAAAATTTTAGTTAGATGGCCAGATAATTGCCAATTGTAATTAACTATAATTAGCCAAAATTTGACGAATTTGATCATCAATAGTCTCTGGTTTCTCCACCATCGCCATATGTCCACATTCACCAATTTCAATCACATTGTCCCCACAGGATTGAAAGAGACTGTGAAAACTAGCAAGATGACGCACATATTTCGGTTCCATTACCTTATCCTGAGTACCAGCAATGAAATAAACAGGTTGTTTGAGTCGGAAAACCACCTGAGGTAAGCGATGCACCTCGGCTTCTGTGGTGGAATCTAGTAACGTCCTCAGTGCAGCTTCCGCGTTAGCAGTAACAAAATCAATAACCCGTTGACGTCCCCATTTCCGGGCAATAGGACGCGCTACCTGGGCCCGGGTAAACAGTAAGTCCAGTAAAGGGACATAACACAACCAACGGGGACGACGTTTTACCAACTGCTCACCAGCCAGCCGAAAGCGCTCAAATTCTTCTTTAAGATAAATCCCACCACCAGCATTAAGACAGATTACCCCTTGAATCCTCTGAGGCAGCAAATAGGCACCCCATATAGCAATGCTACCCCCTAGGGAATGACCAACCAACCAAGCCTGCTCGATTCCCAGTTTTTCTAGCAGGATGCCCAAGTCCTGAGCGTAGGCCGCTAAGGTATAGCGGTCAGTGGATGAAGCCGTAGTCTCAGGAAATGGTGATTCCGAGTCGGGGTTCGATGTTGAGCTTTGAGTGTTATGAATTTGGGACTGGGATTCACCGAATCCGCGCAGGTCATAGATCAGACACTGATACTGCTGTGACAACCTATAAATTAGAGGTTGCCAATAGCTACGGCTTAACAGCCAGCCGTGGATGAAAACTAGAACAGGGCAGGATGATTGAGTAGGAGGTGTTAATTCGTAAGTATGGGATACTCCTAGGATGTTAATGGTTGCCATACCTTGATCTTATCGAAGAATTAACAGGATAGGAAATTAGTCAGTGATTTTAATCACATCTTGTTTGTCCTTACTTGAAAAGTAGGCAGGGTGATGGACTTAGGCACCAAGAGCCTTAAAGCCCGGTTTCTGGTTATAAATCAAAGGCTGAAATCGTTGTAATTACGTTAAGAAAGTGGGTTTGCGGCATAAGTCCTGTGCTTGTCACCCCTTGATGACTAAAACACTTGACCTAGTAATCGCCGCCGAATACTTTCAGCAATTTTTTGACCTAAATAATCGGGAATCAAGTTTCCGTTAGGGCCTAGTAGGTAAAGAATCAGCCGGGTTCGTCCCCGCCACACCAGCAAGTTGGCATTGACCACCAGTAAATCCTCTTGCCATATGGCGTACATAACTTTGTAAAATAATCCAGGTTGGTTATTTGCCTCAATTAACAGCGCTGGTAGATGAAACACTGGGTCTACATAAAATTCTGTTTCTACCTGCTTCAAGCCAGCATCGAGATTAAATTCCACTGCCAGCATTTGTTCCACCTCAAAGCGCCCTGCCAAAGCCTCCCTCAGGGCACGGCAGACATTTTCTGAGGTTTTGTGGGTCAGCGCTTTCCGGTTACGAGACACCACCAGTTTCATAAATACCAGCATTGGGGCACTAATTTGACCATAAAGACTGAGACTGTGGATAGTCAGTCCATAGGCAGTCAGAACCCCAAAAATGTCACTGAGCAGAAAAGACTCATTGCGGTAAGCAAAATGCAGGACACTTTTTGAGCCTTCTGGTTTGATCTCAATTACAGCATGTTTGCTTTTATAGAGTCGGTAAGCCAGTCTGAGGTTGTGCAGTTGGATCTCACTACTGACAAACTGTTCATAGAACTTAGGAAACGCTCGGTTGAAGCGTTTCAGGATTTCTTGTTGGGATGATTTCCAACCCACAGTGATCGATAGGGGTAGGTGGCTATTCTTATTTATCAAAAGGTGCGACCCGTGGCGAATTAAATTCGCCAAGTAAGAGCGCACCTGAGCTTTTTGAGTTAACACAACCCGGATTGCTTCTAGGGAGACTTACAAAAATACTGATAAAAGAGCCTTAAATGTATATATAGATAGAGTTTAACATTGATTTGCTTGATTTATTGATATATATGGCTTTGAGCCCCCAGGCAACAACAAGTGCGGATCTGATTCATTTCTGATCAATCCTGCTGATTAGCCTAGTGTAACTAATCTTCCCCAACTTCCCCACCTTCGGTAGCTTGCCGACTTTGATTGTCTTGATGCAATAGCGAGTGGTTTTGGATCTGTGTGTTAAGACATAACCGCCGGATGGGGGAGCCTTATTTCATGTAACTTAAAATTATTACTCATAGCCTATCGCTTATAAAGGCTCCCCTCTCCTTACGGTAATTCAAAGGAAACCTGCGTCCGCACCGCTGTTTGCCCCGTGGAAACCACGCCAGTCGCTCATGGTGGGAACCCCCTTTGGCCGCGCTGGCTCCCTTTGACCGCGCTGCATCGCTTGTTGATTTTAGATTCGCCTAAGGGCTCAAATGTGTCCCCTCCGAAGAATCTTACCCTGTCTTGATTCAGCGGGGTCTTGAGGGAATGCTAGGATAGGAATTTAGATAGGAGGCTTAATTGTGGTATTATCATTTGCACAAAGAATTAGTTTCAGATCAAGGTAGGTCGGGTATGATAGTTTTCCTGGTGGAGTAAAACCAATAGATCAAATATCACTTTCTGTTTTTTGAAACATTTAAGTCTGGCTCTGGTTGACCGAGACCCAGAACGTCTGAGCCGTCAGGGAAAGAAGACCATTACCAGTCCAAGTAGCTCACAATTATGATAACGCCACTGTCACACCTGCATGGGTTTTTGGAAAAGCTTCTTTAGCAGTTCTGACACTGCTTTGCCTCAAACACGAACTGAAGGAGATACCGTAGAAGGTGTCAAATATCGCACCGACGGTGCCTCACGGGTATTTTTCAGTACAACACGGGAAATTGACCTGTACGAATTGGAAGAACTTTGTGATGCTGTTGGTTGGTCTCGGCGTCCTTTGCGCAAAGTTAGGAAAGCCATTCAGCATAGCTTTTTGGTTACTTCTATGTGGTACCAGCGAGGTAACACGAGGCGCTTAATTGGCTTTGCCCGTGCCACTTCTGATCATGCTTTCAATGCCACAATCTGGGATGTAGTGGTTCATCCAGATTTCCAAGCCAAGGGACTGGGTAAAGCTTTGATGAGATATATGATCAAAAAATTGCGCAGCCAGGATATTAGCAATATCACCTTATTTGCCGATCCTCAAGTAGTAAGTTTTTACCGTAAAATGGGATTTATGCCTGACCCAGAAGGTATTAAAGGCATGTTCTGGTATCCAGATTAATCTCGAGTACACACAAAGTGCCAAAAGTGAGTTATAGTAGTTATACTACTTAGAGGTAGCATCCGGGATGTAGCGCAGCTTGGTAGCGCGCCTGCTTTGGGAGCAGGATGTCGCAGGTTCAAATCCTGTCATCCCGATTAGAAATTCATCAGTCAGTCAGTTAACCAGTCAAGACACTAGGTTAAAGTCAGTGGAACTTGATAAGATTCAGGTGCAGAGGCATTAAACGCCCCCAATCAGCTAAGTTGACATGCCACGTCAAGCTATGATCGACAAGAATGACTTGAAGATCTGCTTCTACTGGAGGTTAGTGAGGTGCGTTCAGATCTCTCAGTCAGCAGGGTATTCTAGTTGTAACAGGCTCTTCTTCGTTAAAATTAGAGGTAATTTCTATGAAATCATTGTTCCGTTGGGGCACAACATTAAGTTTAGTAGGGAGTGCCTTACTAGGCTCAGTGACCGCAGAAAATTTACCGGCACTAGCTCTGACCGAAGAGCAGGTAAGAGAAAAGTTGAGACGTGTCCCTGTATTTGCAGTTACTGATACTAAAGGTTCGCCACTAGTAGCCTCAATTCCAGATCAGCAAGATCAAAAGAAGACTACCTCAGTGGCAGGTGTGTTTATTAGCCAAGGAGATGCTAATGCCTTTGTACAGCGTTTAAAGCAGCAAAATCCTGAACTAGGTAGCAAGGTACAAGTAGTGCCTGTATCTTTGATGGAAGTTCATGAGCAAAATCAAAAGAATCGCACCGTTCCCGATGGTTTAAATTTTGCCTACATACCAAACCAAGAGCAGTTAAAGCAGGCACAAGCGATCTGGAACCAAAATGGTCAAGAAAAAAAGCCATTTCAGGGGGTACCGCTGTTTGTGGCAAAAGAAGCTAGCAATAGCGGATACCTAACCATTCAACAAAATGGGGTCTCATCAATTCCGTTCTTTTTTAACAAAGAACAATTGCAGAGTATAGTGAACCGCTATAAGCAGCAAGACCCTAACTCCCAGGTTAAGATAGAAGTAGTGCCTCTAGAGGGCGTTATTCAAACCTTACAGGAGAGCAATGATCAGCAGCTAGAGAAAATCGTACTAGTGCCATCCCAGGAATCCATTAAATTTTTGCAAAGTTTGCCCCCAAATCAAGGCCAACGTCCAAATCAATGATTATGGATCAGCAGTGGGTGGTCTCGGGAAAAGAACTCTGGCAGTGGCGTCAAGATGCCTGCAAGTCTGCCACCGAGGCAGGTGTTCCTACAGCCGAAGTGGACTGGTTGCTAAAGGAGGTAGCTGAGCTTGACCCATTAGTACTGCGCTTGGAGTCATGGCAACAGTGTTCCTTTTCAGGGAAAGCCACTGAAAACTCAACTATTCAACTTTCCCAACCTCTAGCTGTACTAACCCAACTCTGGCAAAGGCGTATCCATCAGCGATGCCCAGTTCAATACCTAGCTGGGGTTACTCCTTGGCGTCATTTCTCCTTGAGAGTTTCCCCAGCTGTCCTGATTCCCCGCCCAGAAACTGAATCCCTGATTGATCTGGCGGTCAATGGTGTAGCTATGAGCTCTACACCTGACTTATCATCAGGACACTGGGCGGATTTGGGCACTGGTAGTGGAGCGATCGCTTGTGGACTGGCAGAGGTATTTCCCCATGGGAAAATTCATGCCGTTGATTGCACTCAAGAAGCCCTTGCCATTGCTCAACTTAATGCTCAACAGTTGGGCATGGCAGAAAAAATTAAGTTCTACCATGGTTCTTGGTATTCACCTCTAGAAGCCTGGAAAGGTCAGTTAAGTGGTATGGTGGCAAATCCACCTTATATACCTAGTAACTCCCTCAAACAGCTACAACCAGAAATATACTACCATGAACCCCATATTGCCCTCGACGGTGGCAGGGATGGTCTAGACTGTATCCGACAGCTGATTGAGATGTCTGGGGATTATCTGCGCCCAGGCGGTGTTTGGTTAATTGAAATGATGGCAGGACAAGCGGACAAGGTTGTTCAACTACTACAAAACCAGGGCAGTTACTCTCAGATTCAGATATTTCCCGATTTAGGAGGTATTGACCGCTTTGCTCTAGCTTATAGGAAGTATGAAGTATAAACAAGGTATGGATGAATGCCAATAGGTAAAAAGCTTTGGATAATTTCCGCAAGCTTTTACCTTTAACGTTATAGCTTCTTCTTTTTAGTGTGCTGGTGAGCAATGACCCAAGTTTCTATGGCTACCCTGATTTCCGGGGCTCTCTCAGGTAAGCTGGTAAGTTTTCCGACAGATACTGTACCAGCACTAGCAGTGCTACCGGACAAGTCAGAGTTGGTGTTTGAGGCAAAGCGGCGTCCTCAAGACAAACCTTTGATTTTGATGGGGGCATCTCCTAAGTCTCTTTGGCCATATGTTCAAGGTACTTCCTCACAGAGGTCGATTTGGGAACACATGGCTCAGAAGTATTGGCCAGGAGCATTAACATTGGTTTTACCCGCTTCAGATAAAGTACCTACCGTTATGAATCCTTCTGACCCGACTACTATTGGGGTGCGTGTGCCAGCTTCCAGGATAGCGATCGCAATTTTGTCCAAGACTGGTCCGTTGGCAACTACCAGTGCTAATTACTCAGGCGAGCCACCTTTGCAAACCATGGCAGCGGTTGAGGTGCAGTTTCCCGAGGTATTGACGCTCCAGCCAGCTGAGTTAGAAGCTATCAAACCAGACAAGATTGGCGTCCCGTCTACTGTTGCCAAATGGACAAGCAGTGGCTGGGAAATTTTGCGTGCTGGAGGGATTCAATTAGACGATTCAAAGTTTTAATCCTTCTACTCACCTTTGAAAAAAACTAGCTATCCTTAAAAAGATCTGACAAAAAAGTATGAAGTTTGAATTGTGAAGGAAGTCTGAATTGTGAAGGAAGCCTGAATTGTGAAGGAAGCCTGAAAACGTTCTATCGATTGGTTACTTGGCAACAGGTATTTTTTTTAGCCTGGTTGCCTACCCAACTCTACCCTTGTCGATTAGCAGCAGTACAACCTTCAACCTTCATTCTTTATCCTTCAATTTTTTTAGGTGCGCTTTCCGTTGGCGAATTAAATTCGCTCAAGGTGCGCGCCTCCTAGGCCGCGAGCAATCCCTCGCGGCCTAGGATCGCACCAACGGGCTCGCACCTTTTGACGTTTTTAGTGTGGCAAGACTTAATAAGCATGGGTGAGACGGATCTGATCTATTTGCTAGTAGGCATTGGGTTAGGAGTTATGGGGAGTCGCTTCAGGAAATTTTTCCATGAAAGCACAAACTCAAAGACCTCTGGATGCCATCAAACTGATGCTGAAGAAATCCAGCATCTAAAAGAGGAATTCAAGCAAAATGAATTGGCTTACCAAATGGCAAGGGAAATGAGCCAGTTTAAAGCCGGATTTTTGGCACGAACTTCCCACGAGTTGCGATCGCCCCTGAGTCGGTTGATTGGTTTACATCAGTTGATTTTGTCGGATCTCTGTGAGTCTCCAGAAGAAGAGAGAGAATTTGTGAAGCAGGCTAACGCCTCTGCCCATACTATGGTCAAACTGCTTGATGAGGTGACTGCTGTAGCTAAAACTGAACACGGTACTAACGTTTTGGAGATTTGCTCAGTCCCGTTGAAGCAGCTGTTGGAAGACCTCGATCGTCTCACCCATTTGCAAGCTGCCAATCGCAATCTCCACCTGGAAATAGTTCCACCTGACCCCCAAATCTATATTTTAGCAGATCCACGGCGTTTTCGACAGGCATTAGTAATGATGGTAGATACTGCCATTACTCAGATAACCAGTGGTCAAATTAAAGTTTGGACTGCACTGTCCTATAAATCTGAAACAGTTTCCATCTGGATTGATATGCCCTGTGCCATCAGCTGTTGGGCTGAAGCTGTTGATTTATTGCAATTACCTCTAGATCAATCAAAACAGCCCAGTGAAACGGTATCCACTTCATCTGGACTGACCTTGTTGATGATTCAAACACTCCTGGAAGTGATGCAGGGGCGTATAGAAGTATTAGCGGTCCCCAGTGAAGAAGCTCAAAATGATGCCTCTGCTGAGAATCTTACCCGGTTTCATGTTTCTATACCCCAGGGGATTCCTGAGATTGTAGAGCCTTACTAGGGACTAGAGTAGCTAGAGGCTGATTGTACAAAACCATTGTGGTACTGGAGTTCAGCTCAAAACCAATGCGTTCGTAAAAACTTTGTTGATGGGTGGTCATCAGATAAACTCTCTCTACTCGGCTCATCTGAGGATGAGAGAGTGCGGTTTCCACTAGCTTACGCCCTAGCCCAGCCCCTCGATAGTCTGGGTGGATAACGACATCCCAAATGGTTGCCCGATAAATTCCATCAGAGGTAGCTCTGGCTAATCCAATCAGCTTCTGGTTATCCCAGACACTGATGACAGGATCACTGTTAGCGATCGCAACTTGCCAATCCTCGATTTTTCGGTCTTTTGCCCAAAAAGCACCTAGGTTAAACAATTGCTGTAGCTGGTAATAGTCGATTTGAGATTTGCGATCGCAAAACTGAATATGGCGGTAGTCCATAGTTGCAAAAGTTCCTTCTGATTTTGTTAAACGTGCCTTTAAATTGACTTACTTTCCTGATGTTAGTCTGGAGTTTTAATGAAAAAAATTTAATTTAAAATAGGGTTCAGAGCCTGTCCTATTGACTACTTTTCAGTAATAGAAACCAGAAAATTTTTCCTGATTAATTAACAATTTAAAATTGACAATTAATCAGGATTAAACGGGTTTGCAGATAGCTGTTAAAGATATCTCTATCGATAGGTTATCTCTGGCTTGACAAACCCAGGGAGCTGAATATTACAAAATGTTAAGATTATAACCTATTGTAATTATCTCGGTCAAATCCAATAACTGATCCCATGGGTGATAGTATGGGCTATTGTTGTTCCATCACGACACCTGTGCACAACCACCTCTCACCCACCCCATCCAAACCCCATCCCCAATTGCCTAATCAGCGTTGGGAAATTGCCCCCCTCAAAACTGAACAAGCTAACCAACTCGCCCAAGCTAGAGGCATTTCCCCCCTAATCGCTCAACTCCTTATTAATCGGGGTATTGAAACCTCTGAACAAGCGCAGGTTTTCCTCAATCCCCTATCTCAGGTGATGCCTGCACCAATTGATGAATTTCCCGATTTGGCAATTAGTGTCGAGATGCTCACTGAAGCGATCGCAAATCAAGAAAAAATCGCTATCTGTGGAGACTACGATGCTGATGGCATGACCAGCACGGCTTTGTTACTCAGAGCATTACGCTGGTTGGGGGCGGATGTAGACTACGCCATCCCGAGCCGGATGACAGAGGGTTATGGCATCAATACACGGATTGTGGAAGAATTTGCGGAGGAAGGGGTGGGTGTGATTTTAACGGTTGATAATGGTATTGCTGCCCATGAACCTATCGCTAGAGCTGTAGAACTGGGAATAACGGTTATTGTAACTGACCACCATGACCTACCTCCAGAACTTCCAGACGCTGATGCCATTCTCAATCCTAAGCAATTGCCGGAAGAGTCACCCTATCGAAGTTTAGCGGGTGTAGGGATAGCTTACATTTTAGCTATCTGTCTAGCACAAGAACTGGGTCAACTCAAAGGCTTGACGCAACAACTGTTAGAACTATTTACTCTGGGAACTATTGCGGATTTAGCCCCTTTAACCGGTATCAACCGACGTTGGTTAAAGCGAGGCTTAGGGTTATTGCCTCAATCTCAATTAGCAGGAGTTCAAGCATTAATCGAGATAACTGGGGTTAAAGATGACCAAAAATCCCTCAAGCCCGAGGATATTGGATTTAGACTAGGCCCTAGAATTAACGCTATTGGTCGCTTATCGGATCCCCAAATTGTAATTGAACTGCTGACGACCACTGCACCCCAAGTAGCACTTGAGAGGGCAATGCAGTGTGAAGAAGTGAACCAACGGCGTCAGCAATTGTGTGCTGATATTGAACAAGATGCGATCGCATTTATTGAGGATACTGGACTAGATTGGGAACAGAAGCGGGTATTAGTGATTGTCCAACCGAATTGGCATCATGGAGTCATTGGCATTGTTGCCTCCCGATTAGTAGAGCGCTATGGTGTCCCAGTCTTTATTGGAACGTATGAAGACAAGGACCAACAACACATTCGCGGTTCAGCACGAGGCATAACTGAATTCAATATTTTTGAAGCCTTAGAGTTCTGCAAAGACTTACTGGGTAAATATGGAGGACACAAAGCAGCTGGCGGATTTTCCCTACCTGCTGAAAACTTAAGCACCTTTGAACAATCCCTGAGCCGTTTTGGCCATCAATGTCTAAAACCTGAACACCTCAAACCCCTAGTTGAAATCGACGCTAGCCTAGATTTCTCTCAAATTAGCTCTAAGCTCTACCAGCAATTAGATCTGCTTCACCCCTGTGGCATTGGCAATCGGGATCCTGTCTTTTGGAGTGCTAATGTCCAAATCCTTGAGCAACGAGTTGTTGGGAAGGGACACATTAAGCTTACCTTGAATCAGGACAATCAACCAGTCACGATTCAAGCTATTGCTTGGCGTTGGGGGGAATACTTCCCTTTACCTAAACGAGTAGATATTGCCTACAAGTTGCGAGAGCATCATTGGGAGGGCAACACGACCATTGAGTTAGAGTTAGTGGGTGTCCGTCTACCCGTAGTTACTAGTACCTCAAGCCCCAAAAAAGCAGAATTTTATTACAATCAGCGCCGCTACACCTGTAGCCTTTGGGAATCTTTAAATGAACTAAGGATTAGAAACCCGGAAGGGAAAGTCCTAGCGATTCAGAAAGGACAACGCATTGGACTTTTGGGTACTAAACGGGAAGATGCTAAAGAAGTTAATGTCACTAAACCTCCTTACTACCCCTTGATCAAAGCAGCAACTCGTGCGTTGGGACTCAGCTAAGGAGTTGAAAGTTGACAAGTTACAGGTTGCTGACAAGTTGAAAGTTAACAAGTTATAGGTTGCTGGCGAGTTGAAAGTTAACCAGTTACAGGTTGCAGGTTTTCTACTGAACCTTGGCCAAAAGGCCACGCGTGCGCGTTCAACCTTCAACCTTCAACCTTCAACCCCGTCACCTTCAACCCTCTATTAAAGGTCGCCTCTAAGAGCATATAGGGCGAAAATGACCACTGGACCAGCAATCACAACAGCTGCCAGCATAGTCAACTGAGCAATCAATACCCAATCGATGTTACCTATAAAATCTAAAAAAGCTAAATACATGTGTTCTCCAGAATTAACCCAACAAAGCCGATGGTGACTAATCACAATCCATCCCTTAGATATTACTGGGTAATGATCTGTTTTTTTTAAGTAAGTTTACAAAAATATACAAAACTCAACGGCAAGCCTGACCACACCTATCACGGGTGAAAACTCGCTAAGCTAGATCTACTTTAAGTTTGTAGCTCTTTTTTCAAAGTCATGGCCACTTGGCGTTGTGTAAAGCAATGTGGCGCTTGCTGTCATCTTGACCCAGCTGAGCGTCCAGGATTAGAGGAGTATCTGCTACCAGAAGAGCTAGCGCTATATTTGAGTATGGTAGGTGAGGGGGGATGGTGTATAAATTTCGACCACACCACCCGTGAATGTCGTATTTATCCCCATCGACCTCGTTTCTGTCGGGTGGAACCTGAGGTATTTCAGGATATGTATGGGGTGGAGGAAGCAGATTTAAATGATTTTGCCATTGACTGCTGTTTGGAGCACATTGAAGCACTTTATGGAGATTGCTCTCTGGAAATGCTGCGCTTTGAGCGGGAAATATGGAGAGAATAGCGAAAATTAAAATGGCTCTCCTAGGGTGGCTATGATAAATTAGTATAAAATAATCCCCATAGCCTTTACTAAGTAAGGTTTTGAGTAATTTAAAAATGCAATTTTAATAAAACTGTATTTTGAGTTGATTGAATCCCTTG
>NZ_JAAHFV010000070.1:13418-21541 GCF_010672755.1 Moorena sp. SIO1F2 | reverse complement strand
TGAGACACTCAATCAGCCATTCCTTCCTGATAATACAGTTCTAGGGGCTTTTTTAGGATTTATTCTGATTCAGTAGTGTTGACTTTGACAACTAAAAGAATTTAAGCACTTAGCAATAATGCCTTATTAGAGGCATTCGTGAATTGAATTGCTATAAATTTTCACATCTGATTTTAAAGCGCTATAGTACAAAACTAGGGCGTGTGTTCACGCCCTAGTTACAACTGTATTTAAAAAGCTTTTTAAGTCCCTTAGCGCATTGTGACAAACTCTTCTGCAGAACTGGGATGAATGCCAACAGTAGCATCAAAGTTAGCTTTGGTAGCTCCGGTTTTCAATGCGATCGCAATTCCTTGAATAATCTCTGCTGCATGGTCTCCTACCATATGAGCACCCAAGACTTTGTCAGTGTTTTGGTCAACCACTAACTTCATCAGGGTTTTTTCATCCCGACCGGGTAGGGTATAGTACATCGCTCTGAACCGAGAACGATAGACTTTGACCGCATCCCCATATTTCTCCCGTGCTTCGGCCTCACTTAGACCAACAGTAGCTGCTTCGGGTGTGGTAAAAATTGCGGTTGGGACATTCTCATAGCTCATGATCCGGGATTTGCCACCAAATACGGTATCGGCAAAGGCACGACCTTCATTAATCGCAACGGGAGTTAAGTTCATGCGGTTAGTACAATCCCCTACGGCAAAGATATGGTCTTCTGTGGTAAGACTGTACTTATCGACTGCGATCGCACCGTTTTCAATTGCTACTCCAGTATTCTCTAAACCTAGATTCTGGATATTGGGTATACGACCTGTGGCAGCTAAACTGACTGCATCAGCAATTATAGTTGTTTGTGATTGTCCTTGTACCGTTACATTCAGACCGGCTGATGTGTTTTCAATAGCGATGATCTTACTGTTATTTAGCACGCGAATCCCATGGTTCTCCATGGCTTGTTGAATCTCGGAACCGATTTCCGCATCAAATCCCCGTAAAATCTGATCACGACGAATAACCACCGTGACTTCAGAGCCTAAGCCATTGAGAATACAGGCAAACTCGACACCAATATAGCCACCCCCAAGAATCACGATCCGTTTCGGTTGTTCCTTGAGGTGGAAGATATCATCAGAGGTAATCGCGTGTTCAATTCCAGGAATATCGGGCTTGACTGGATGTCCTCCTACTGCAATCAAGATTTTCTGGGCAGTTACTTTGCGTCCGCCAATGTCTATGGTGTGGGAATCCACGAACTTAGCATAACCCTGAAACAGTTCCACCTTGGAGTTATCCAACATACGTTGGTAAATGCCATTGAGGCGTTCTGTTTCCTGATTGACTGCTGTGATCATTGTTGTCCAGTCCAGGGTACTGTGTACCTTACTCCAGCCATATCCCTGTGCCTCTTCAAATTGATCAGGAAAATGGGAGGCATAAACCATCAGCTTCTTAGGAATGCAGCCACGATTTACGCAAGTTCCACCTAAACGGTCAAATTCTGCAATGCCTACTTTTGCCCCATATTCTGCGGCTCGTCTAGCTGTAGCAATTCCTCCGGAACCTGCACCAATAACGAATAAATCAAAATCGTAGCTCATGACTCCCCCAAACTTCTGAATTACTATTCGGTTGAAAGATTACTTATTTTTGGTAGATAGGCGCAATAGGCGTCGGAGGTAAAATTTTACTGATCGTCCAAGGTAATGATTGTTGTATCACTCTCAAGTCAATCCACGATTATCAGGACTTACGCACCAAACTGAAAACAGTAGAGGCGTTGCAGGTAACGCCTCTACTGATAAAGCCTTAACTAAGCTGGGAAGTATCTCAACTTTTAGCTGACTTCAAGTATGCCAACATGGTATCTGCATCTGAGACCTCGAAGGGATCGGTAGGGCAGTTATCTTCATAGCCTGGTTCTACAAACATTTTTTCAATCTTGCCGTTATCTACCACCATAGAGTAGCGCCAAGAACGCATACCAAAACCGAGATTATCTTTTTCTACCAACATCCCCATTTTGCGGGTGAATTCCCCATTACCATCGGGTAGCAAGAAGATATTCTGAACCCCTTGCTGTTTGCCCCACTGGAACATCACGAAGGCATCGTTGACAGATAAGCAGATCACTTGATCAACCCCTTGTGCTTTGATCTCGTCATAGAGTTCTTCATAGCGGGGTAAGTGGGTTGATGAACAGGTGGGTGTGAAGGCACCAGGAAGGGAAAATAGCACGATACGCTTACCGCCAAAAATTTCCTGTGTAGTGCGGTCTTGCCAGCGGAAGGGATTGGGTCCAGCAACTGACTCATCTCTGACTCTGGTCTTAAATACTACGTCGGGTACTTGATTGATAACCATCTTGTCTTACTCATTCCTTTATGATTGTTACTATTTAATCGTAGTCGTAACGAGTATGAGTTGTCAAGGAAATTTAGCGGATTTAGTTAAACAACAGTTGACGGGTACCCGTCAACTGTCAAGCAACCCTTAATTCTTGATTTTGATGGCTGTGCCAGTCGCGGTAATCAGTAGCAGCACCCCCTTTTCATCAACGTTAATTGTGCCAGTATCCATAGCAATGCCAATCACAGCATCTGCTCCTAGTTCTGAGGCACGTTGCTTCAATTCTTTGAGGGCTTCTTGGTGTCCTTTTTCAAAGACTTTTTCATAACTCCCAGTACGTCCCCCAATTAAATCTCGAATACCGGCAAAGAAATCCCGCAGTGCATTGGTGCCGTAAACCACCTCAGCAGTCACAATTCCCAAATACTCTTCAACAATCGCACCTTGAATAACATCAGTAGTGGTTACAATCATCAGTCGTGCCTCAAAAAATGGATCAAATGCGAGGATAATAGCTAATTTCTACAGCTCGATCATGAAATTATCGAAATACAACTACTTAATGGCATGCTACACCATCCTGACGTGCTGCCCTTTGCACCGCAGCAGCAACTGCAGGAGCGACTCGCTCATCAAATACGGAGGGAATGATATGTTCTCGATCTAAATCACTGGGATTAATCAGGGATGCGATCGCAAAAGCTGCTTCGAGACACATATTCACGGTAATGGTTGACGCCCGACAATCTATAGCCCCACGAAAAACCCCTGGAAAAGCCAGAACATTATTAATCTGATTGGGATAGTCACTACGACCTGTAGCCATTACTGCTACATCATCTACTACTAATTCTGGCTGAATTTCCGGGATAGGATTAGCCATAGCCATGACAATGGGCTTATTTGCCATCGACCTGACCATGTCTGGGGTCAGAACTCCAGGTACACTCACCCCAATAAACACATCGGCATTACCAATGGCACCAGCGAGAGTACCGGAAGCATCCACAGCAAATTCTTGCTTTTGCTCAGTCAAGTTAGGGCGTTTAGTAGAAATAATGCCTTGGGAGTCGCATATCCAAATTACACCTGCACCAGCTTTACGGAGTAACCGGGCAACTGCCATACCGGCAGCGCCAGCTCCATTAATAACAATTCTTACCTCTTCTAGGGATTTCTTGACTAGCTTCAGGGCATTGGTCAAGGCAGCAAGGGTGACAATAGCCGTACCGTTCTGGTCATCGTGAAAGACTGGAATATCTAACTCCTGCCGGAGTCTGGCTTCAATATCAAAGCAACGGGGAGCACTGATATCTTCTAAATTAATACCACCAAAAACCGGCGCGATAGTTTTAACGGTTTCCACGATCTGATCCGTATCTTGGGTAGCTAGGCAGATAGGAAAAGCATCAATACCAGCAAACTCTTTGAACAGCATTGCTTTACCTTCCATCACTGGCAAAGCGGCTTCTGGCCCTAAGTTACCCAACCCCAACACTGCACTGCCATCGGTGACCACAGCAACCATGTTGCTTTTAATGGTAAAGGAGTAGACCTGTTCTGGGTCAGATGCGATCGCTTTACAAATCCGACCTACACCAGGAGTGTAAGCCATAGCCAATTCAGATTGATGCTTGAGGGGGATTTTACTGTTGACACTGATTTTGCCACCGCGATGGAGGTTGAAGGTGCGGTCATAGACATTTAGGATTTGGACATCGGGAACTTCTGACACCGCTTGTACAATCTGTTCAGCGTGTTCACTGCTAGCTGCATCTACGGTAATCTCGCGAGTAGCAATTTTCCGAGTTTTCTCCACCACCATAATTTCTCCCAATTGACCGCCAACAGATGCGATCGCTTGAGTTACGCTGGCTAACATCCCGGCACGGTTGGGGTATGTTAAGCAAATAGTCAAACTGAAACTAGGATTTGGGGTCAGGTCTACCATGCTGTATGATCTGGGATTATAGAAATATGTTGGCGCAAGCTCATTTCCTGCTATATCAATCTAGACTAAACTAGACTTTAGTTCATAGTTGATAGCAAGCATGGAATAGGAATTATTTGCCGGACCCAGGAGATCAAGAGGATTCTAGCCTCCAATCAACTGCCAGAACCGATCATCTTCTGAAATAGCCTCAAAATCCGGGTCATTACTCGCCTCTTCCCGATACCTTGGATTTAGATCAATCGCCTGCTCTAGGTTTTCCACAGCTAAGGTGACTTGACCCTGGGAAGAATAAACGATTGCTTTGTTATAATAACCAGCAGCATACTCAGGTTGAATCTCCAAAGCCCGATTAATGCTTTCCAATGCCTGATCATTCTGTTCTAGCTTGACTAAGGTAGAACCTCTGTAATTCCAGGCTTTGTGGGAGTCGGGATTTAATTCAATAGCCTTGTCAAAAGAAGCAACAGCTTCTTGGTATCTTTCTAATACATCCAGAGCCATGCCTCGATTCAACCAGGCTACTGTATTATCTGGCTGAACTTGGACAGCTTGGTCGAAGGATTCAAACGCCTCTTCATGCTTTTGTAGCATTCCCAGTGCTACTCCTCGGTCAACCCAAGCTTGATGATAGTTTGGCTGAATTTCTAGGGCCTTGTCATAGGAAGCGATCGCATCTTCGTAGCGTCTCAACCGTCTTAGGGTCATGCCCCGGTTTAACCAGGCTTTGTAGTGGTCTTGCTTGAGTTTAACCACCTTATTAAAAGCAACCACTGCTCCTTCATACCGCCGGAGTTCCATCAAAGCCAGACCTCTTTGATACCAGCTATCTGGGTCATCTGGCTTAAGCTCAATTACTTTGTCATAGGACGCGATCGCATCTTGATACTGCTGTAATTCCCATAATGCCATACCTCGCTGATACCAAATATCAGGGTTATTCGGTTGAAGGTCAAGAGCTTGATCATAGGAAGCGATCGCATCTTGATACTGCCCTTGAGAGAATAGACTATTGCCCTGATTCACATAGTCATCTGGATTCAAGAACAATTTAGGATGGTTCGATTTGAGGCGTTCTAATTGTTCCGTCAGAGTTTGAGTGTTTTGCAGCACTTCAGACAGAGCAGCTTCTGCAATGGATGTTGGGGAAATCTCTGCTAGTTGTTGTAGAATTTTATCCTTCTCGGTTTGAGCCTCAGATTCCACCTCAGACAGCTGAGCAGCCAAGGTGGTTTCCAATTTGTCCAGATTTTGAATGATTATATCTTTTCGCTTTTGAATGTCCGACTGTAAATCAGAAAGTTGAGTTTTCGCCTCTGTTTCTAATTTTTCCAGACTCTGAATGGTCTGAGCATTCTGGGTTTGAATTCCTGACTGAGAGTCAGAAACCTGAGTTGTTAAATTAGCCTCTAGCTCTTTCAGATGCTGGAGAGTCTTATCGATTTGCACTTCAATCTTCGACTGGGATTTTGAAAGTTGTTCAGTAATGTCAGTTCCTAATTGCTCTAGCTTCTGAAGAGCTAAATCGATTTTATGTTGAGCTTTTTGTTCAGCCTCCACCTTAATGTCAGATAGCTGAGGAGTAAACTCTGTCTCTACCTGTTTTATATTTTCTAGTATTAAATCCCGTTGCTGTTGAGCCTTGGCTTCAAGTTCAGACAATTTTGAGGCAAACTCTGTCTCTGATTGGTTCAGTTTCTCCAATACTTTATCTTGATGCCCTTGGACATTGGCTTTGAGTAAAGATAGTTGAGGAGCAAAATCAGAGGTGAGTTTTTCTAGATTCTTGAGGTAACTGTTCCTTTCTTTATCAGCCTTTGCCTTAAGCTCAGACAGTTCAACAGCAAAATCAGACTCTGATTGATTTAGTTGCTGCAGGACTTTATCCTTATGTTCTTGTACATTACCCTGAACTTCAGATAGTTGAGGAGCAAAGTCAGCCCTTGATTTTTCTAGGGTTTGCAGGTAATCTTCGCTTTGTTTTTGAGCCTTGGCTTTCAAGTCAGACAGTTCGGAGCCAAACTCAGTCTCTGATTGGTTCAGTTTCTTCAGTATTATCTCTTTCTGGGCTTGTACATCCGCCTGGATTTTCGATAATTCTGGAGTAAATTCAGCCCCTAATTTTTCGAAATCTTTTAAAGTTAAGTCCTTTTGGTTTACCGCAGTTTCTTTCAGGTCAGACAGTTCGGAGCCAAACTCTGTCTCTAATTGCTTCAGTTTCTTCAGTATTGTCTCTTTCTGGGCTTGCACATCCCCCTTGAGTTCAGATAATTGGGGGGCAAACTCAGCGCTTAAGTTTTCTAGATACTTCAGAAAACTATCCCGTTGCTTTTTAGCGTCTTGCTCGAGTTTAGACAGTCTTGAGGCAAAGTCAGTCTCTAATTGTTCTAGCTCTTGTTGAGTATCGGTTTTTTGCGTCTTGATTGTCGTTAATGCCTGTTGCTGGGACTGAGACAATTTGGATAGCAGCTTAGATAGATTTTCTCGTTTAACACTTAGGTCTTGTTTAAACTCTGCCGCCTGCTGATCTAGCTCCAAAGCAATGTCTTCAGTTTTTTCGAGGATACTTTGAACATTTTTATTGGCACTGACAATCCTATCTTCCAAGTCAGTCAGTTCATTGAGGTGAGCTCTCACGATTTGGGCAACCTCACGAATCACAGACCTTCTTAGCAGCCACAACGCTGCGATCGCAGCCACCAGTAGCAGTACCAGAGTGACCAACACAACCAGCAAAACATTAGACAGGAGCGTCACCCGCTGAAAGCTAAGATTCGCATCAGTTTGAACTTGCTTTTGACTTGAGCTCTGAGCGACTATCTGTTTTGGAGGGTCAGGTTCGATGGATTGGGCACTGCCAAGGCCAACAGGCAACAGGAAGAATGACAAAACAATAGTGCTTCGCCACACCAGTGCTAACATGTGTTGATTTTTACGCTTCATCAGAACGTCCTTTCTCTGTTGGTCATCTTGTACTGCCCATAGAGGCTCTATCTTACGTGCCAAGATCAACTCCCCTACTTAAATCCATTTCTTCTAGTTTGCCACCTCCATGACTGAAAGGGTGAATGCCCTTTGATCCCAGTTTGCCAATCAGTAGACCAATCAGTAGACCACAGTTAACACACTTTTGGTTACACCAACAGGTCCTTCTCAGCTTACCCCCTAATCAGCTATGGGGCTATCCAAGCTATAGCAAGTCTTCAAAGTAGCACTACAGATGCAGATGGCCAGAGGTCGGGATGACCAGATCGGGAGATGGCCAGATGAAATTGATGTGCAATTAATCCAGGAATTAACGAGAATCCCTACCTTCTGAAGGCAGGGATTCTCGTTAATTGGTATAATGTAGTATACTGTCAAGGAAACTTAGTACTAGTGCAGGGGAAACCGAAATAAGTGAAATGACCAGCTCCGACCTCTGTAGATGAAAGTGGTGACTTATTTCTGCGAGCCTGGACTAGGTGGAATCAGTAAAGTTTACGTTCTTCCCACAAGAAGCAGTAGTACGGTACACTGCCCAAGCCAGCATTAGTCAAAATTGATACCTTTATGACTGGGTTGGGTTCACAATTGTCTTCCTCAGATATCAAATCTAGGTTGGCCTGGTTAAAGAAGATGCCTGAAACCCGGCTTTTGATAGCTTGGAAATTATGGGCAATCCCAAGGAGCACAGATGACAGCTTTTGCCAGACTACAGCAAAGGTTGGTTTGATGGTTTCGTTAATTGTTGTTAGCATGTCAACACCCTTTATAGTATGGATTGAAAAAAAATTGTCTTAAAATGCACCCTTTTATACCCATGGCCTACTTGCACTGCTTCAAC
>NZ_JAAHFV010000070.1:0-13318 GCF_010672755.1 Moorena sp. SIO1F2 | reverse complement strand
GCAAAGGTTGGTTTGATGGTTTCGTTAATTGTTGTTAGCATGTCAACACCCTTTATAGTATGGATTGAAAAAAAATTGTCTTAAAATGCACCCTTTTATACCCATGGCCTACTTGCACTGCTTCAACCTTTCCAAAAGAAGCAGTAGTACGGCACAGTGCCCAAGCCAGCATTAGTCAACATTGACACCTTTATGACTGGGTTGGGTTCACAATTGTCTTCCTCAGATATCAAATCTAGGTTGACCTCGTTAAAGAAGATTCCTGAAAACCTGGTTTTGATAGCTTGGAAATTATGGGCAATCCCAAGCAGCACAGATGATAGCGTTTGCCAGACTACGGCAAAGGTTGGTTTGATGGTTTCGTTAATTGTTGTTAGCATGTCAACACCCTTTATAGTATGGATTGAAAAAAAATTGTCTTAAAATGCACCCTTTTATACCCATGGCCTACTTGCACTGCTTCAACCTTTCCAAAAGAAGCAGTAGTACGGCACAGTGCCCAAGCCAGCATTAGTCAACATTGACACCTTTATGACTGGGTTGGGTTCACAATTGTCTTCCTCAGATATCAAATCTAGGTTGACCTCGTTAAAGAAGATTCCTGAAAACCTGGTTTTTATAGCTTGGAAATTATGGGCAATCCCAAGCAGCACAGATGATAGCGTTTGCCAGACTACGGCAAAGGTTGGTTTGATGGTTTCGTTAATTTTTGTTAACATGTCAACACCCTTTATAGTATGGATTGAAAAAAAATTGTTTTAAAATGCACCCTTTTATAGGCTTGTCAAGCTTTCACTTGTTCCACTGCTGTCTGTGGATCCTGTTTACCCGTGAGCTGTGCCATTGAAGACACCCTCATTAGCGATACCACAAGCCTGAAGACATCTAGCTAGTAGCTATTACGGGTGGTTTCACCCATAGTTATGGCTACCATGGTTTTTTACTTGAGCTGACAGCAAGAGAACTAGTGATTTCAGCTCATCTACATTTGATAGAGTTGGGAAAATCAAAAATGGTTGAATTTGTTCTATTTAATTACCCATTCTTGATTTATTTTATAATCTTTAGATTTTATTTATATTTCTCTGGAGCTATCATCCCCAATTCCTCCTATTTTATATTTCTTAAAAAACGTCAAGTTTATGGTTAGCCAAGGTTTTTCTATGGTTTGGGGCAAGTTAATCCCTAGGCCCTTGGCGTATCTTAAAGTTTTGTAATGTAATTTTTGATTTTGAATTACATGAGAATTTTTGGCTATTAACTCATCCTTCCTCCCAGGTCATCTGCGATTGTTGATCAAGAACTCGGCGACATCAATCACCAAACTTGGCATCTTTGCGGTGCGACCCGTGGCGAATTTAATTCTTAATGGGTCAAGCGCACCGGAGACGTTTTGAAGCTAGAAGCTACTTGCAACTTGCCCCTAAATGCGACGAGATTCAAGTCATCTCCATGGGGGAAAACCTTGAGGTGTTTGGTTAGGTGTAATGTAAATTTATTAACACATAACCCTCTTAACACCTAACACCGGGACACTAATTTACTCCTTCTACCTTGGCGATATCCAGAAGTGTCTTGAGTACCGAGTCAGGGTTCAAGCTGATGGAATCAATTCCCAACTCCACTAAGAAGCAGGCAAATTCCGGATAGTCACTTGGTGCTTGACCACAAATACCAATCTTGCGGCCATTTTTCTTGGCTTTTTCTATCACCATCCGCACCATTTGTTTAACTGCTTCGTTACGTTCATCAAAGATATGGGCAACTAAAGCAGAGTCACGGTCTAATCCTAAGGTTAATTGAGTGAGGTCATTAGAACCGATGGAGAAGCCGTCAAAGATTTGGCTATACTCGTCGGCTAGGATGACGTTACTGGGGATTTCACACATCACATAGACTTCTAACCCATTCTCCCCCCGCTTCAAGCCATGTTTTTCCATTTCCGCCAGCACCCGGCGACCTTCATCAGGAGTGCGACAGAAGGGAATCATGGGGATAACGTTTGTGAGTCCCATCTCATCCCGTACCCGTTTGAGTGCCTTACATTCCAAACCATAGGCTTCCCGGTAGATTTCATCACAGTAACGAGACGCCCCTCGCCATCCTAGCATCGGGTTCTCTTCTTTGGGTTCAAACTGTTTACCCCCTAAGAGATTGGCGTATTCGTTACTCTTGAAATCTGACATCCTGACGATAACTGGTTTGGGATAGAAAGCAGCAGCGATGATGCTAATCCCGTTGGCTAGTTTATCCACAAAGAAGTCAGGTTTATGGTCATACAATGCTGTCAGCTGAGCAATTTCTTCCTTGACCGATGGATCTTCGAGTTTATCGAAGTGAATCAACGCCATCGGGTGTGCCTTAATGTGATTGGCAATGATGAACTCAAACCGGGCTAACCCCACCCCATCGCAGGGAAGAAAAGACAGACTAAAGGCTTTCTCTGGGTTACCCACATTCATCATGATTTTGGTGCGGGTGCGCGGTAGGTTGTCAAGGGGTGTTTCTTGCACCTCAAAGGGCACTAACCCTTGATAAACCTTGCCTTCATCTCCTTCTGCACAGGAAACCGTCACTGGTTGGCCTGTCTTCAACTGGTTAGTGGCATTGCCACAACCCACAATCGCGGGGATACCCATCTCACGGGCAATGATGGCAGCGTGACAAGTGCGGCCTCCTTGGTTAGTGACGATAGCACTCGCTCTCTTCATGATAGGTTCCCAATCCGGATCTGTCTTGTCCGTGACCAATACCTCTTTGGCTTGGAAACGGTCAATCTTGTTGACATCCAGAATTACCCTTGCTTTGCCTTGACCAATCATTTCACCGACGGCGCGACCGGTGACTAGCACAGACGTTGCCTGCAATGTCTCTACATCGCCTTTGAGTTGATAATGACAAATAACATTGGCAGATTTCTGGGATTGTACAGTTTCCGGACGGGCTTGAACAATAAAGAGTTCACCGGTTTTCCCGTCTTTCGCCCACTCAATGTCCATGGGGGTGTAGCTACCCCGCACCTGGGAATAGTGCTCTTCAATGATGCTAGCCCACTTGGCTAGGGTCAGAATTTCCTCATCATTGATGGCGTATTTTCCCCGTTCTGATGGCGGCACTGATATATTTTTCGTCAGTTTTACGCCGTCATCATAGACCATTTTGACTTCTTTGCTACCTAGACGTTTGTCTAGGATAGGGCTATACCCCTCTTGGAGAGTCGGCTTGAACACCAGGTATTCATCAGGGTTGACTGCTCCTTGGACAACGTTTTCACCTAAACCGTAAGCCGCCGTTACTAAAGCGGCATTTTTAAATCCGGTTTCGGTGTCGATGGAGAACATCACACCAGAGGACGCTAGGTCTGAACGCACCATTTTCTGGACACCGACAGACAGAGCAACATCAAAATGGTCAAAGCCTTTAACAGTTCGATAGGAGATGGCGCGGTTGGTAAAAAGGGAGGCAAAGCATTTGTGACAGGCTTCTAAAACCCCTTTTATTCCGTGGACGTTGAGATAGGTTTCCTGTTGACCAGCAAAGCTAGCATCAGGTAAGTCCTCAGCGGTGGCACTGGAACGAACTGCTACATCTGTATTGTAATTTGACTGTAGGCAAGTGTCCCGATATTCTGGCTCAAACTGCTCACAGAATTCCTGGGGATCATTCCCATAGCGTTGGCATAGTTGTTGGTATGCCAACCCGATCGCATTGGCTAGTTCTTTTGGGAATGGCGTATTGAGGATTAAGCTTCTCGCTTGCATCCCCCGTTGTCGCAAGTTATTGACATCTTCCACATCCAGGTCAGATAATCCCTGGCGCAGCTTGGCTTCTAACCCAGCTTTCTCAATAAAATATCGATAGGCATAGGCTGTGGTAGCGAAGCCAGTGGGTACTCTAACTCCTACTGGTGTCAGTTGTCGGATCATTTCCCCCAAAGAGGCATTCTTTCCCCCCACTAGGGGGATATCGGCAATCCCAACTTCCTCAAACCAGAGGACGAAGGCTTTGTCTTTGGCAGATGGTTGGGCTTTTTCTGGAGCAGTGATGACCATATGATGCTTCTCCTAAGCTTGACTTCCAAGGGGAGTACAGATGGTTTTCTGCCTCAATGGGATTGTTCAATGGGATTGTGAAAAGTCCGATGAAGCACCTGAAGTTGTGGCAGTTGCTGAACTAGCATTAACTCAAGGCTTAGCCTGTTCGGCAGACAACGTCACCTTATGACAACGTCACCTTATGACAACGTCCACGAATATGCCATTGTCTTAACTCTAGCCTAGCAATTCGTTTCTCCCCTTCATTGAGCTATCAACTCTATCGGGGCTGATACTACTAGTTTAGAAAATTTTCCTCAAAGGAGGTCATCTTTCTTTACTTTATTTTATATACAACACAGATGTTGTTTAACTAGAAATCAGAAATGATTAAGTATAAGTCAGAAATGATTTAAATTTTTTATAGATATAAACAAGGGGATGAGTTTTAGTTAATTTCCAGGCTTTGGCTTATCTCACCAGATTTTTGTAGTTTATTTTACATAAATTTCCAGGCATTTGTAGTTTATTTTACATAAATTTCCAGGCATTTGCTATATGGTAAAAAACCTGAGGAAAATAGTAATAAATTTCTCAATACCATTATTTTTCGTCTCTGGTGCAACAGGCACGGAAATACCTGACCGCTAAAAATTACCCCCTTACCCCCTTAGCCCTTCATCTGTTGCATTTCAGCTACAATCTCCTGTACTGGATTGGCGGTTGAGCAATGGATAGGGCAGACTTCTGGGCACTGCTGGATGGCATTCAAGAAGTTGAATGGGTATGCTTCTTTGAGTACAATCACGAAGCTATGTCCAGATGCGCTCCCACAGCGTGAGCAAAGCTGAATCCCTTGAGGATTCTGAGTTGGATTAGATTTAAGCGTTGGATCATTTCCTGTAGCTCGGATCAATTATGATCCAGATGCTTCACAGAAGACGATGCCGGATTTTAGCTGGGTCGAAGTTCCGATCATGACCTGATATAAGTCAACGACCGTTTTAATAAAGTGGGCGTTACCAATAATAATGATGTTACTCCCCCTGACGAAATTTCCATCCTAAGCACTTTGAGTTCGATTGTCACCGACCTCTGAGCCTCAGTGAAATAGTAAAAACACTAAATTTAAACAGTAAAAACACTAAACTAAACCTAAAATCTATATACTATCTCCAGCCGAAGTAAAATGACTGCCAAAATGCCAAATATCTACCGGCATCATAGATACTTCTTCTGATGGCAGGTGGTAACCTGTAGATCTAATTATCACCTCAGCATTGACAAAAATGCCTAAGTATGAATATAGCCAAGGGAACAGGGAACAGCGGATCACCGGAACAGGGAATATGGGATCAAAATTTTCACAATTCCTACAGGGATTGCTATACAAGCAAACTAACATCAACAAGCCACGGTTGTTGAGAAATTACCGAAGAAATACCTCCCACAACTTACACAAAACTGGACTCCAAAACCTATAATATCAAGTTAGGTTGAATACCCATAATTAGAGGGAGGGTGGGACCCACCCCTAACCCCGACCAGGAGGGGAAGTGTGGGGAGGGTGGGAAGTGTGGGGAGATGGCCAGATGGCCAGATGGCCAGATGGGGGAGATTTTTATTAAGGGTAATTATCCCGACATGATATAAGTAGTAGGGTGCGTTAATAACGCACCCTACAAGTAGAGTTGTTGCGGAATTCCTGTTCTCAAAAACAGACTAGACTTCTGGTGGAAGTAAGAAGGATTAGTGAAATGATTAGTGATGATTCTGTCTATTCTATCCTTCTATGTAATAAATGCATAATCCCTCAAGCCTTAGAATGTCAAGGGTATCTATCTCTACTTTGTATCTCTAGTTACTGGAGTGCCTGTAGTGGTTAACTCAAGGCTTGGGGTTGCTACCCCTTGAACCACCAACACTGAGCAAGGAGCATGGTGAACAACATAGTTACTGACACTCCCGAGTACTATTTCTTTTAAACCCCCAAGCCCTCGACGACCTAGAACAATTAAATCCGCACCCCACTTTTGGGCGAGATCACAAATTCCTACACTCGGATCTGCCAATTCACAAGATACTTCGGCAGCGATACCATGATCATTGGCCTGTTGAGCATAACTCCTAAGCCACTCTTTGTTTTCCTCAACGTGTTTTTGCAGATTTTCTTGCTGAACCTTTCGGATACTACCATACACGTCTACATCGGCTATGGTGCCAAGACCTACGTAAGGAGTCATCATTTCCTGAGGTTCCCAGTTAAGGCAGTGTACTAGCATCAGAGTACTCTGTTCTTTTGCGGCTAGGTCTAAGGCCTGTTCAAACACTGCTTCTGCTTGGGATGAGCGGTCGATTGCTACCAGAATCTTTTTGTAAGCCATAATTAGTTTTTCCTCGTCTATTCAAATTATTCAAATGGGGGCTCGAAGACATGGAATTTAAGTACTTGCAGAAAATAAATTAAGGGTTTCCTTTGTCTAGTAAAGATAGGGAAGATGGGTAAGATACTGAGGTTCGCGCTTGAGCTATAATCCCTGACATTGAAGACGTTGAGTGAATAGTTGATTGTAGTCAGTGCTGTAGTCAGTGCTGTAGTCAGATGCTACTCAATGTGATAGGGTTCTATAATTTAATTCTAGAAAAACTACTGACAGATATTAAGTACTGTTAACTATTTGTAACACTTATCGGCCTAGTCAAAAAAAATAGCAATGGGATGATAATTAGTAGGGTGAATGATTAAGAAAGCCTAAAAGTCCAGAAACGTACAGTTATTGGCCCATTTCTGTTACCGTAGGCAATAATAAGGGGAAAACCAGGAAATGAAGGGACTCGACTGAGGTGAATCAGCCACTAACTCTACCACTCCGTCCTTATTAATAATCCATCGATTAGCTTCAACAATTCTAGACCGACGTGAGTTAGCTGCATTAGAAGCACTAGAAGCTAAGATAGGATTTTTCCGGCGGCGAGTTCTGTGGCGAGGTAATGGACGTAAATCCATCCACAGGGTTTCACCCAAAAGAGGTTTAGTGGGGTCTGTGGGTAAGCCACCCCGCCCAAATTGGGTAAATTGATTCCCCTCATCGGTACCGCAACCAGTGGCAACTAGGAGTTTGGGATTCACAAAATTTTCTGGTAGCTCGAATAATCCCGCGCTAGGGTCGAAGTATGGTGCATTAATTTCGACGGTACCGCTAAAGGAAGCTCCCAGTTGGGAAGAGGCGGTAATATCACTTTCTGCAGTTTTTTCTTCCCGAAATTCAGTACCAAAAATGATAATCACTTGTCCTCCAAAGCTATCTTCAGCATTGGCAGTGATATCGCTATTGTCTAGGGCAACTAGCAAGTCAGTATCGATAGTAATGTTACTGCCAGTGACAGAACCTGTAGCATTAGTAGTGATGTTACTGCGATCGCGCATCAAGATTAGCTGAGAATCCAGAATAATATTGCCCTTATCGCCAGCACTGACTTCAGCAGAAAGGGTAGCGCTTTTGTCTAATACAATCGACTCAGCAGTAATGTCGAGATTACCAGCCTGGGCTAACTCCCCTGAACCACGAGCACTGACCGAGATTTCGGCACCATCGCGAACGGTCAAGTTGTTGCTGGTAATGGTCACCGAACCCGCAGCCCAATTGGATTAGACTTCGCGGCAGTTGTCGGGAACAGGGAACAGCGGATCACCGGAACAGTGGACAAAAATTGACGCAAAGACTATCAGAATAATACTTTTGCAAGAGGTCTATTGACCATTGCAAAGCGTGAAATGGGGTCTGTTGGTAGGCTTTGTCTGAGGGGATTGGTGCTGTAGTGGCAGCTAGATAAGGCATTAGCTTTGTGGGCTTGGGGGAAGCTTACGCATTTCATAGATAGGTCTGGCCGATTAATCTCAGTCTTAGAGTTCCCCCCACTGTTGGTCAGAGGAACATCTGTTTAGCACTGAGAGATTGCACCTTTAGCAAAGGGAACTTCGGATCACCGGAACAAGGAAAAAATCCTGTATACTTGATTAGGTTATCAACCGCTATATCAACAAAAATACAAGTATATTTAAAGCTAAAAACATAACTAAAAATTATTAGTTATAATCAGAATTATTTTACTAGTATTACTACTCTTATTAAGTAGTTGGTTACTCTGGCAAAATCTCATATGATCTCCGGATAATTACCCTTTATAACAATCTCCCCCATCTCCCCATCTCCCCATCTCCCCACACTCCCGTCTCTCCCCACCCTCCCCACATTCTTACTCCGATTCCCGATTCCCGATTCCCGATTCCCTTTGCTATAAGTAATTATTACTGTTCAAGCAAGCATGGAAGCCTTGACTGAGATGGAAGGAAATCAAGACCAGCAACATCCTCAGGAAAAACGCGATCGCGAAATAGTTAACCGTCTTTTACAACAACAACCCAATGAATACAACTTGGCCGAATTAGCCCGACTGCGGATTCGTTATGATAACTTCCCCGGTGCTAGAGCCATTCAAAGGGACTTGGATTTACTACTCCAGCGATGGCAACTGACAGAACCACAGCTTTTTGAGAAAACCCTTCAGATTCATCAAGCCGGTCTTGCGTATAGACGAGACAACAGTTCTGGAAGCCAGGATGACTGGACGTGACTCTCTTTGCTGAAGTCGGGAACAGGGAATAGGGAACAGGGAATAGGGAGTAGGGAGTAGGGAGTAGGGAGTAGGGAGTAGGGAGTGGGAAAAAATCATGTTGGTTTTTCAGTACCTTTTATGATAAATTTCCAGTTAAAAAACTCAGAAAGCTTACTGTAAAAGCGATGCAGTCGGCCAAAGGGGGTTTCCCCCACTCGCGCTTTGCATCAAGACAGAAAAATTAGGCTCTTCAACTCACAAAATTTACTGAATACGGCCTCTTACCACTGTTCCCTGCTCCCAGCTCCGAACGCGCCCCGCGTGGCCCACGGCCTCAGTCCCTGCTCCCTTTACTAGATTAATTTCATTTAACCGATTTCCTAGGGGCTGGGGGTAAAAGCTTAAACATCTGTTTTTGTTGATTCGGTTTAACGTTCTGATCAGCGGGAGCTATTGGATCGATCTTAGGTAGATCGATCTTAGAGGGAGACTTAGGGATGGGAACGGTTTTAGCCAGCTCATTAGACGAAGCTGTGTCTATAGCAGTATTCAGAGCTTCCAGTTGTTGAGATATCAAAGCCTGCTGTTGCAGCTGCTCGGTAGAAGACACTAAGCCGCTGAGTCCATTAACTAAATCCTTGACATTGCGGCGAAACGCTGGATCCCCAGTCAGATCATCTAGGTCAGCGGTAATCTTTTGAGCATTTTCAAAGGTAACTCGTGCTGAGTCTAGGGTTTGTTGCAATACTAGTAAATTAGTGGGACTGTTGAGAGTATTGGAAACATTACGTAAGTTAGCAGAAGCTTGGGCAGCATTAGCTGATAGGTTTTCTAAGTTCCGCAGCATTTGTGACACATCCGTTTGATAAACCGCTGAGTTAACCCGATTCGCGGTAACGGTTAAGTTGCTGGTCAGTACACGCAGATCTTGACTGGCCTGAGAGATGCTATCCAAGGTGGTGACCAAATTTCCCCGATTGCTTACCAATAGTTGATTGGCAGAGGTAATCAGTTGATTGAGTTCCCTTGCCGTTTGGCTGTATTGCTGGGAGGTACTAGAAATGCTACTGGTTGCCAACCCGATTAGACTAGATGTTTGATTGGCCGCACTGGTCACAGCATTCGTTGCGTTGGACAAGCCTGCTACCTCTTGCCGCACGATGCGGGACAACTGGGTCATCTCTTTGCTAAGTTCTGAGACGTCTCTGGCGGCATTGGAGGCATTTTCCGCAAGACTATTGATTTTGTCAAAAAACGCTGGATCAGCATAGAGTTCAGCAATGCGATTTCCGTTCCGTAGGAGGTCAGCAAAGGTGGAACCCACATCACCATTAATCTGATCTTCTTCACAAATAACTAGGGAAGAATTGCATTGTGCTCCGAAGGGTGTAAGACTTTGAGCAGTTGCAGGTAATTGTCCTAGAGGCATGATATCAACATTGGTAGCACCAATTAAACCCGATTGATTAGCTTCAACCTGGACTTTGCGGGGGATTAACAATCCAGGGTCATCAATTTCAACGGTGACATTGACCCCATTAGTACCGGGTTCAATCTTAGTGATTCTCCCAACTTGGACACCGCGATAGCTGACCGATGCCCCCACTTGCATCCCAGCAGCGTTCCCAAAATTGACAATGAATTTATAGCTCTTTCGACCTAAGCTAATCCCACTAATCCATACAACAAGTCCACCGAAAACAGCAAGTCCTGCTACTATTAATAAGCCAACGGAGCCTTCTCGAATCGTCCGCGATCGCATAGTTTAACCTTTTTTAGCCTTTCCCCTCACATTTACCATCATGCCTCACCAACCACTGACATCCAAACTGGAACCGACTTGAGCAAGTTTCGAGTAGTCCATTGGGTCAGATAGATGAGGTAAAATCCCCAAAACCTTAACATTGGTTAGAGTCTCGATTAAGCTAATCGGAGCCAACTGAGTTATTTCTTCGGAGGTACGAGGTTGGACGCAATTGAGGACAATCCCTTTGATGTCAACTCGTGATGAGCGTGCCAGGGCAACATTAGCAACCACTTGTGCGATCGCTCCTAATTCTATCGGCGCAACCAATACACAAGGCAATCGCCAATCCCTTGCCAAATCTGCCACAATCAGTTCATGAGTCACCGGTGAACCTAGTCCTCCCAAAGCTTCCACCAACACCACATCCCGCTGACTGCGCAGACTAACGAAGCCTTGCCAGACCTTTTCGAGGTCAACCTGTCGTCCTTCTAGATCTGCGGCAACTGGTGGTGCTGCAGGGGTTTTAAACTCCACGGGTGTGATCTCCTCCAGGGTTTGAGCCAAGTCAAATAGTTGGTGGTAAATTTCGCGATCGCCAATTCCCGTTTGAATCGGTTTGAATATCCCCAGACTCTCTTGAGGACGGTAAGTCTGCCAATAAGCAGCGATCACACAAGTCAAAACCGTTTTGCCGATGCCTGTATTGGTGCCAGTAATTAGTAATACGTTCAAGATTGACTCACTCTCAGTCCGTAAGGCTAATATCTACAGCAAAGTTTCTTTCCTGTTGAGCAATTACATCTACTATATACTCACCAGAACTAGGCAGCTGACCTTGCCACTTTTGCACCCCTGAAGCCTTTTCCACTAACTTGCCATTGGGATAGCGGATAGTTAAAGCCACATCACTTTCAATCACCTCTAGCTTCAATTGCTGACCCTGTTTAGCCTTCACCAAGTAGCGCTGAATCTTTTGGGGGCTAGTGCGACCCAGTAGCCGCAAAGGCTTGTTTTTCTCCAACAAATTGACCAGTTTTATCTTATACTCAGCAGTCGGTTTGGATTTTGGTTTCGGCTTCGGTGCTTCTGTTAACCTTAATCGTAGCTGATAATCGCTATCCGGTAGACCCTTAACTGGACTCAGTTGAATCGTGTAGTTGCCAGTGAAAAGAAATTTACCTTCCCATTGCCGCACCCGCTGAGCTCGATTGTCCACTGGTTTTCCGTCCGGGCCAAGCACTGTCATCAACACCCCTTCGTCACTGAGATCTGCCTTCAGGGTTTGGTCTTGTTTACCCTGGATAATGTAGTTAATAGTGTGATTAGCCTTTAAATTGCTGGATTTAGAAAGGGTTTTACCTGCAGAAAGCTCTAGAAGCTGACTGTAGATTTGAGGCTTACTCGGGGTGGGACTAGGGCTAGGGCTAGGGCTAGGACTAGGACTAGGACTCACTGACACCTTAGGACTAGGGGATTTCCCAGTGTCCTGCTGATTAACATTGCTCACCCATACCCAAGAGCCTATTCCTGCCAGCGCTGCTAGTCCTGTAGCTATCCCAAGCAACGGCCAAGGACTATTCCAGATAGAGTTACCCGTGGCTTGAGACATCACCGGTTCACTCGGTTCTGCACCTCTGGCCTCCCTGGGTGTCCCACCTTCAGCTGATGCCACCGTTGTGCCGGGTATTGGCTTGGGCTTTGGCAGTTGGGGAGTTAACCCAGAAGCTTGAAAGGCATACAAGACTTCCCTAGCGGATTGGTAGCGATCGCTTGGTTGATAACTAAGCATCCGATTTAATATCTCAGCTAACTCATCGCTAACCCTAGCCCAGGGACGCCAGTTCCAAGTCAGATTAGTATTATCCACCAGTTCTCCTGGTTCTTTCCCAGTTAGTAGCACTATCGCAGTCACTGCTAGGGAATAGAGGTCACTACTCGGATACACCTGACCTGTCTGAATTTGCTCCCTGGGAGCGTAGCCGCTTTTGCCAATACTAGTTGTTGGTGTGGGAGTATCGGGCAATTGAAGACGAGTTGCCAGTTCCTGTACCACACCCAAATTAATCAAAACGGGTATACTGTCCGTCTCCCGCATGATAATGTTATCGGGTGTGATATCTCGGTGAATAATCCCTTGGCTGTGGATGTAGTCCAAAACTGGCAAAGATTGCTGCAATAGCTGACGCACTTCCGTTTCTGATAAGACTCCCAAGTTGGTCGGGCTAGCAGCTATTGGGGGTGATTGGACTTCCCCATCCAGATTAGAAGATAGAGGTTGGCTTTGATTCTGAAGGGCTTTGCGTTGTTCTAGTAGGTCACCATAGGTTTTTCCCTCTACGTAGTCTCGCACCAGAAACAGTCGTCCGTCCTCTTCAAAGGTAGCTCTGAACTGAGGAATTTGCGGGTGTTCAATTTTATACAGGATACCTGCTTCTTGTTGAAACAGTTGCCTTGACTTATCTAGATTATTAGTTTCTGTCTGAGGGGGAATAAATTCTTTCAGGACACAAGGTTCATTGAAACGCCCTTGATCCTCTACCAGGTAAGTCCGATTGAATTCCCCTTGGTCAAGGACACGGAGCAGATGGTAGCGATTTTGCAGAATAGTTCCAGAGGCAATCGGTGGTTCCATCGGTGGTAGATCAGTTGTTACGCACAATGAGGCAGGAGGAGTATTCTTGAAGTTTAGACTTATTTCGGTTGCTTTGGAACTTCACCGGTGGATTCCAACTGTTCTGTTGAGCCACAGAGTTGAGCCACAGATAAGTTGATCACCATATACATCAGGGCTTACCCAAAACTGGACTCAAAACACCCTTATGGTGTAGGATCCGGAACCAGACCCTACAAGTATAGTTATTGCGTAAATCCTGTAGGGAATAGGGAATAGGAAATCAGGAATAGGGAATAGGAAATAGGG
>NZ_JAAHFV010000007.1:0-35274 GCF_010672755.1 Moorena sp. SIO1F2 | reverse complement strand
ACTGTCCCAATGGGTACATCAGGAACACGCTGACAAATACTGCAATCGGCGCACTGAATGCGATCGCGTTGTAGGGTCTGATGCCTACTAGACGCGCAATTTCAAATTGCCGCAGCATGAACCCAATTAGACCAAACGCTCCGTGGAATGCCACAAAGCTCCACAACCCTCCTAGTTGGAACCAGCGGGTCAAGTCTCCTTGAGCTTCTGGTCCCCACAATAGCAGCAGGGAGTGTCCCAGACTGTTGGGAGGAGATGATACTGCTACGGTCAGGAAGTTGCAGCCTTCTAGGTAGGAAGATGCTAAACCATGGGTGTACCAAGAAGTCACAAAGGTGGTACCAGTCAACCAGCCGCCCAAAGCCATGTAGGCACAGGGGAACAATAGAATGCCGGACCAGCCGACGAATACAAAGCGATCGCGCTTGAGCCAGTCATCGAGGATGTCAAACCATCCTCTGGTGCTGGGGGCGCGTCCTACTGCTACTGTCATAGCAAGGATCTCCAGATATATATAAGTACGGTAAGGCGATTTACTTTCTTTATTAAAGGCAGTCTAAGTAAAGAAAAGTAAACTTCGTCTAATATAACTATCATAATATGTCATAATTCTTAATTTTGCTACCCCCTAAAAAAAAATTAGGTAATAACTGTACCCAAGATACCGCTCTTACGCCGGTTTGGGCTGGGGTCTAAGATAAGAAGAAGTACATTAATAGAACGCGCTACAGCTTGATACTCCATGTTCACCATTGACTTGATTCTAAGGAATACACCCATGCCACTGTCTGTGCAACGTAAGTCAGAAGAAGAGGCGCAAGCGACCTACCAGGAAATTTTGACAGCCATGCGCTCTGGGCATCCTCAGTTGTTAGAACTCAGCTGCGATCACCAGCCAGAGAAGAAAATTGGCGTTCTCAGCGATCAGATTAGTGCAGCAATTATTTCTCAAAAATCTGGAGCCACAGGCTCAGGACGTACTCCCGGCTTCTTTGCCATGGCTGAATAAATTCATGGAGCAAGATATATTAATGAATCAACCAGCAATTCAAGTAACAGAGGTTGGCTTCAACTGGCCTAAAGGGGGGACAGTTTTGCAATCTTGCTCCCTGGAAGTCCCTAAGGGGGAATTTTGGATGCTCTTGGGAACCAATGGCAGTGGTAAATCAACCTTACTTAGATTACTGGCTGGTTTATTGTCCCCCCAATCCGGTGACATTTACCTAGCCGGTTCACCAGGTTTTGTTTTCCAGAATCCTGATCATCAGCTAGTCATGCCTACCGTAGGTGCCGATGTAGCCTTTGGACTGGTAGCCGAAAAGCTCGACCTAGCTCAAGTTCAAGCCCGGGTAAAAGAAGCTCTAGCTGCGGTGAATTTACTAGAGCTAGAGCGACGCCCGATCTATGCCCTCAGCGGTGGTCAGAAGCAGCGAATTGCGATCGCTGGTGCGATCGCAAGACAGTGCCAGATTTTATTGTTAGATGAACCCACTGCCCTACTCGATCCAGATACCCAAATGGATTTAGTGTCACAAGTGCGAAATTTAGTCAAAAGTCGAGGATTGACAGCCATTTGGGTTACCCACCGTTTGGATGAGCTGGATTATTGTGATGGAGCATTTTTGTTAGACCAGGGTCGGGTCATTGACCAAGGTCAACCGGAACGCCTGAAGCAAAGACTGGTAAGTCATAATCACTGATTCTCGGGAAGTTTCCAGAAAGTCGTAGGGTTTGTAATCGGCTAACTGTTAACTGCTAAGCGTTAATTATAATACTTAAAGTTGTGACTATAAGATTTTATATGTTAATAGTTAAATGTTGAGTGTCATTTTTGCTCAATCCTTTTGCCTTTTGCTCAAGTGCAATTTATACTAAAATAAAGAAATGTTAAAATTAGCGCTAATATTTAGTCCATACGGACGGTAAACAGTATAATACCATGAAAAATGTCCTGTTCTTCACCGCTGGCTATTTTACTAGTTGATGGCTATAACGTCATTGGCTCTTGGTCTTTCCTGAAAAATACCCGTGATCGTGATGGTCTCATGAGTTCTCGCCAAGAGTTAATTGAGACCCTAGCCAATTACAGTGCCTTTGTCGGCTATGACACTGAGATTGTCTTTGATGCTCACTCACTCAATACCCCTAACAGTCGTGAGGTGATAACTAATCACTTATCGGTTTACTACACCGATTTCGGGGAGACAGCAGACACTTACATCGAAAAATTTTGCGCCTCCTATAGAACCAATCTTGTTAAACCAACGAAACGTCTGATCGTCGCTACCTCAGATCGGGCAGAGCAATTGACGGTTGTGGGGTATGGTGCTCAATGCATGTCTTCCCAGCAGTTGCTCAGCGATGTTGAATTCACAGCTCGTCGAACCCGCCGCAAATATCGACCACAGAAATCCTCTAGTGGTCGTTTTTTAGTAAATTCCTTAGATGCCAAGGCTCAGCAGCGCCTAGAACAGTTGCGAAATAAAATCAAGTAAAGGGACTGGAAAAAAATTTTCCTGATCAAACACTTGACACAAACCAAAATATCCGCTACACTTATAAAAGTGAAATCAATAAGCCCCCATCGTCTAGAGGCCTAGGACACCTCCCTTTCACGGAGGCGACAGGGATTCGAATTCCCTTGGGGGTATCTAAAGAAGCAAAAAATACAAGAGTAAGCACTCAGCTATCAGCTATCAGCTTTTTAATAAAAGAGGTAAGCATTGGTTTAATCTGAGTTAAGTCTGCTGACGGCTGACCGCTGACGGCTGACCACTGACGGCTGACGGCTGACGGCTGACGGCTGACGGCTGACGGCTGAATGCTTACATACAAGAGTTAAAGGTAGGCGATTTGCAATCAGATTGCCTACCTTTGGGCTAACCTATCCAGTCTTTCTCTAATGGCTAAGTTAATCAGAGAACGCAGCAAAATCAAAAACCAGAATCCGGAAAAGGCAAAGGCGGCTATCGCCCATCCACTATGAGGAACTGAGAGGAAAATAGTACCAGCTACCAGAGTAAATCCAGTTAAACAAGCATAAATTAGGCTTTTCAGAGCAAGCGTGATCTGCTTGAGAGTGCGATCGCTTTCTACAGAACGCACATGCAATTGTAACTCCCCCAGCTCGAGCCGCTCTTCTAAGCGTCGAATGGCTAGTTCGGTAGGGCTAGCCTTACGTAAGTTATATTTCACAAAATCCCTAGCTTGTTTGGCTAGTTGCCCCACTATATTCCCCCGCCCTTGAAAAACAGCCAGGCTTTTAACAAAAGGCTCAGTAGCAACTAACAAATTATATTGGGGATCTAGGGCACGAGCGATCCCATCAAGAGTTGTTAGTGACTTTAAAATAAATGTCAGTTGTGCTGGTAGGCGAAAAGGTTGCTGCTCAAACATTAAGTAAAGTTCGCTACTGATTTCCTCAAAAGCTTGTAATTCTATGGGCTTTTCGGTAAATTTTTCCAGTAGAAAAGCAACTAATCGCTTGACTGGCTTGAGATCTGACATGGGTTCAATTAACCCCATGTAAGTTAAACTATTAACGACCTGATCAGTGTCCTTACGCAGTACAGCAAAAAAAGTCTGGAGCATTTGGTCTTTATTCATGGACTTGACCTCCAGCATTGTGCCAAAGTCATAAAAAATCAGACTGCCCTCCGGAGAGACTGCCATATTTCCAGGATGAGGGTCAGACTGAAAAAAGCCATCTTGTAATAACTGCTTGAGGTAGCAACAAATTCCCAGCTGAATAATTTCTTTAGGATTTATGCCGAGGGATTCTAGGGTCTGACGGTCATCAATTTTAATTCCCGGCATATACTCCATAGTCAAAACTTTTTTAGTTGTATATCGCCAGTAGACTTTTGGGACACTAATGCGAGCATAATTGCTGAAATTTTGACGAAAACTCTCAGCATTTTTACCTTCATGGATGTAGTCAATTTCTTGATAGAGCAGGTTAAAAAACTCATGGATTATGGAATCCAAATCATATTTTTTGGTTCCCGGAACAAATCGATTGACAAAACGAATCAATCGATGGATAATCTCAAAATCTAGGTTAAATAGCTTTTCTAAGCCAGGACGCTGAACCTTAACGACTACATCTTCCCCAGTGTGCAATCGGGCTTTATGAACTTGTCCCAAACTGGCAGCGGCTAGAGGAAAATGCTCAAAATCCCGATACAAACTATGAAGGTCGTGACCCAGTTCTGATTCAATTAGAGTTATTGCATCGGTTACACTAAATTCTGGGATCCGATCTTGTAATTGCGCCAAGGCATTCACATATTCTAAGCTAAGTAAATCAGGGCGTGTGGATAGTGCCTGCCCAATCTTGATGAATGTTGGACCTAAGTCTAAGAGCTTTCTAACTAACCACTGGGCTCGACGATTTCTTTGCTTGGGGGAATTATTAGCCGATACCTTGTCCCACCATAAATAAACCATAAACTGCGCTGCCGCAGTAAAAATATCGATCTGGCGAGCCAGGGGGGAATAGTTAGGTTGTTGCCAACGTGGTGGCTTGGGCGCATCAGTTGTGAGCATACTCAGCTATTCATAGTTACTCCGATCCAATCCGGGAGTATAAATCAGATCATATCCGCTTTAATACCTATTCTTCCCAGTTAGTCTTCCGAGCTATTAGTCATTAGTTTTGCCTTCTTACTTACTAATGACTAAGTTTTACCAAAAATCTTGGGTTTAAAGCCTCGTCCTTCTAGGACGACTTTTCTGGAATAATCGTCAAAGCCGATGTATAATTAAGATAGGTACAGGCTGAAAAACCGTTGGCTCAGCCGGGAGAGAGACCCGTAACTGATTGACCGTAGGTCACGCTACGCGAACGACCACAAAGAAGTAATGCCTAGAGGGCTTGAAGTTACCGTAAGTAGAGTGGAGCCTTTATAGTCGGCAGGTTATGCAGCATAGGGAAAAGGTTTTGTAGTAAGGCTCCACTCTACTAAGGTTTCGTCTCTGGGAAAGTCCTCTTTAAAAACCCAACCGTCAATTAACCGTTGGCGTGTGAACCTAGAAGAATCACTTTTGAGATTAAACAAGGTACGGTGGGGCACACCGGAACCTGAGGAAAAGGAAGGCAAACGGACTTTTAAGGCACTTCCAGCAAGTACTCGAACGCCTAAGGAGAACTGCCCTCTAGGTCTGTCGTGAATTAACTGGGAATTTGGTGTTTTCACGGATTTTTGGTTGAGTATTGTCCTGTTTTTGGCGGCGTCAAAGATTGGAACTCGGCGGTTTACGGCGGCTCGTTGATCTAGGAATCCTCGTGCCTTTCGGCAAAGCCGACGCTACGCGAACAGGCCG
The DNA here is from genome assembly GCF_010672755.1 of Moorena sp. SIO1F2. NCBI lineage: Bacteria > Bacillati > Cyanobacteriota > Cyanophyceae > Coleofasciculales > Coleofasciculaceae > Moorena > Moorena sp. SIO1F2. Next base: position 29,949 of record NZ_JAAHFV010000007.1, on the reverse strand, counting down.
GGGAGTGTCAAATAAAAGATTGAACCTGGGGCAGAGTAATTGTGAAAGATACCCGAGACGTGCGAGGAGTGTCAGACGGGCCAGTGGAGACATCTACTGTCCCATTGAGATGCTGCACTAAGCATTTTACTAGCGCTAGACCCAAACCAGTACCCTGAACTGCCCTTTGGGTCATCCCCTGACCGCGATGGAATTTATCAAAAATATGTTTGAGGTCTTCTGGAGAGATCCCTTGACCAATATTGCTCAAACTCATCACAATCTGCTTCACCGATTGCTGGATTTGCTCAGTTACCTCAATCACCACTGTAGTATTTGGGTGAGAATACTTACCAGCATTGGTTAAAAGTTCCAGCAAGATACGGTTAAGGCTTTCAGCGTCGGTGTTGATAAACAGCGATGGTAGTGAACTATTGATTGTTAAGGTTAAGCCTTTCTCCGCCCATTTGTACTCAAAGGATTTAGCCAAGTGCTTAATCATCGGCATCAGGTCAATTCTTTGCAAGTGCAGTTGGGACTGGTCAGATTCCAGCTGCTGTAGACTCAACAGGTCGTTAATTAGCTCAATTTCTTGATTACACTGTTGCTCAAGGATTTCTAGATATTTGGCACGACGCTCAAGATCAAGTTTGGGTTGACGCAACATCCGAATCGCTAGACTCATTGCCGTCAAAGGTGTCCGCAATTCATGATTCATGCTACTGAGAAATTCATCTTTGAGGCGATTTAATTCTTTTAGCTGACCCATTTGCTGGCGAGTTCTTTCGTATAACTCTGCCTGAACTTTCAGACTATGTTGTAACTGAGCCGTGCGTTCTTCAACAAGGGATTGTACTTGCTGGAGAGTCTGATTTTGGATAATAGTGCTACTAACTTGTGTACTGACCCACTTGACCAAGTTAATTTCATTCTCTAGCCAAGGGCGAGGTTGAGTATTTTGCAAGACCAAGAACCCCAAAACCTTAACGGATAGCAAACCATGATTATCTGCCCCAACCAGAGGACAGATTAGTAACCCTGGCTTTAGGTTCTGATCTAGGAGTGAGATGCTCTGGTGGTTAGCTTTACCAATCGGGTGATCTGGTCTATCGGTAATGACTATCGGTTCAGGGGCTTGCTTGAGAGCCTGTTGGTACCAAGAACACTCAGAAACTGGGAAGGATTTATTTAACAGTGCGTCCCCTGTTGAAAATAGATCAGTAGTAGAGCTTTCCTTTAACCATTCACAAACCACTGTCAGATCATGTTTTGGTGAATGCTTTGCTGGTAGACTGCAACACAGAGGATTCGTTTCATCTAACAGTAGCAGTAATGCCTGTGACACCTGAAGTGCTTCAGCAACAGCCGTGGTAGCTATCTGGAAAATCTCCAGGAGATTGAGAGAGCTATGCATCACTTGACTCAATTGGTTGACCAGAGTTTGGTCTCGAGTAGCCGCCTTCACTTGGTGGGTTAGCTGAACTTGAGAAATTGCTACTGATACCCATTGGGATACAAAAATTAACTGTTCTTGCTCTGTCTTTGTCCATTGGTAAGGCTGGGCTTTTCCTAAAACAATTACCCCGTTGACTACAGACTGAAACTTTGTGGAGGTCTTCAGTATTGCCCTGGCAGATAGCACTTCTTCACCCAAATCTAAGTTAGACCAAGCATCGGATTTTTGCCAATCTGAAATTGCCAGTACTGAGTCACTGCCTAAGTCATCCTCTGTGGTTAAGAGTTCCAGCAGTTGCACTGGATTTTTGTAGTATCGGTGTTCTGGGTCAAGGTGTTGATCAGCACGCCACCAGGCTAGTTGGGGCGTAGTGCTAGGGTTAGCCAGCGCCCCAATTAAACAGCTATCCACCTGAAAACTCTCTCCTATAGCCTGGGCGAGCATCGCCAACAGAGTTTGCGTTTCTGAGGTATTTAGTATCGTCTTAGCAATTTGTTGCCCGATCTGAGCTAACTCTGTCGGGTAAGCCATGAGTGAACCTTGATGCTCCTGGCTAAAGGTTGGTTCAAATGTACCTGAGAGACGGGAGTTGATGGAATTTACTCTTGGGGCAAAAATCGCGCTTTCTGCATCCATTATGCTTGTTGCACAACTTGTGAATACTGGTCTTGACTAGAGCAACTGTTAAAACAAGAACAACTGTTAAAACAGTAATCTCGCTAGGATTAGTGTTCCCGGCATCAGAGTGCTTTTGATCAAGAGATTGGAGTTTTTTACGACAACCGACCGACACACCCGTTCAATTCCGAACTCTGGTTAGAGGAGAAGCTGTGGGTCGGTGGCACAACTAAATCATGTAATCGTCACAGTTGAGTTAAACTCGCTCCCGGTGCGCTTATAGTCGTCGAATTAAATTCGCCACGGGTCGCACCGCGATCTCAAAATGGTTACTGCTCGAGATTCGTTGACCCAATTAATTCTGATCGGTAGACTGGGTGAGGGCTTGTTGGAGTTTCGAGCTAAGGCACAGAGCGTAAAAATCCCAAAAGGCGCGCGCCTCCTAGGCCGGGGAACCCGGCCTAGGGTCGCGCCTCTGAGTTGGGTAAACTACTAGTACCTGGAAACCCAGGAGAGAATTGAGAAACTCCAGATATCTCTCCAAGGTGCGCTTTCCAAGGCCGCGAGCAATCCCTCGCGGCCTAGGGTCGCACCTCTGGGATTGAAATCGATTAACTTTGAACACCTTAAACACCTTGAGCACCTTTTTATAGCGTTTTTTTAACAAAACTGATTGAAAACTTGGATTCAACACCACTAGGAGCGCTTCTTTCTAGCTTGTTTTTGAGCTTCCTCACTGTTTTTTCGATAAAGTATAACCCGATAACGAGCTATTTGGTAGCGTTGGTCATCAGGTTTTACCGTCTCCATTAGATTTGATGCCCGTTCCCACTTAGCTGCCACATCTAACCATTGAGCTGAGGTTTCGACACTTTGACCTGCTGCGGCTGCTTCTTGAGCTAGGCGCATTGCTTCAGTAAAGGGGTCCGGTGGTTGACTAGAAGATCCCGATGAATAAGAATTGGCTGGGTCTGTTGCCGAATGGTCGGCTTGAGTTGGGTAATGGGATTTGATTTCCCTCCCAAACCAATCATTCAGTAACCAACCTACTAGGATCAGGAGTAAACCCAAACCTAACCCAATCACAACACCCTGCCGCAATCGACCTTTTTTACGTAGTTGACCGTAAGAAGCTGGCGGTAAGACCAGTTGCTGAATCGGTAGTTTTTTTTGGCCGATTTGACGAGAAAATCCTGGTGTTAGAGCCAGTTGCTGGCTTGGTAGGTTTTGGCGATTGTTGAGGGTTTGAGCCAGTTGCTTGAAGAAATTTGGCCTAGTAAGGGTTATGTCTTCGTACCACAACAGCTGATTGTCTGGGTCACGGCTAATTTCTTCTAACCAGAGTAATTGTTCCTCTCGCACGATGCGGCTGTTGATCCTGACACGACGAATGTTACGCGGTGAAATTTCTTCCAGAATTTCCTGGATTTGACTGACTAGAATCGATTGTTCCAGCTGTTCTGGTTTTGCTGCTTCACACAAAACTTGCAATACACCATCAGCCAGAATGGCTCTAGTTCTCACCCCAAAATCGGCTAATCGTTCATTGAGTGTTTGAATAATTGCCACCACGCTACCCTGGTGGGCTTGTCTAGCAATATCTTCCATGGTACCAGACATTTTTTTAAGCTATGACATTGGATTAGTGTGTTTGACTTTACTTAATATAGTTTTTCCCTTTAGAGTATCAGGATATGCTATTAGTAGACATCTCCAAAAATTAACCTCAAACCCTTGTAATGCCTGGGTCAAAACCGATTTTATGCAGATGTCTAGTGCATGTATTGTTCATTTTTCTTCCCCCGTGGAGACCGCCGCTAAAACCCAGGTTGCTCTATTAATTATCAGAATCATGAGGTACACAGTTTTTTTTATTCCCCCAGTCCCGGAAAACCATAATCCATAAACTCTTATTAAACCGACTCCCAGGGCTTGCGCTTACAGTCGTCGAATTTAATTCGCCACGGGTCGCACCGCTCCCGACGACTCCCAGGGCTTGCGCTTATAGTCGTCGAATTAAATTCGCCACGGGTCGCACCGCTCCCGACTCCCCAGTAATTTGTACCTCACCAAATTGATAAATGATATATATCGATCACATCCAGTAGCGCCAATGGCCCGCACGGCGGGAACAGGTCAAGGGGACTGCTGTCTAAGGTTGTAGGGAAACCTACTATGAGAGTAAGTAACTTTTTGGTAATGTCTGTCAAATCTCATGCACGTGCTTGTCAGACCATTATCTCCTTACTGGCGAAATCACAAACACTACATATAGCGTATAGGTCAAGAGGTCAGTAATTGGGATTTGACTAGCTAAATAGTTGGTTTGCTCCTACGATCCCTTGAATGCGTCGAATCTATATCTGGGGTATGTGCTCTAGTTCTGTACTTGTACAGGACTAGAGGCAAAAGCGGCTCAAACTCGAAGCCCTCAACCCCAAATCTTTGATTGGTTTGTGGGTAATTCAAATGGTCAGCATTGACTAGTGCCTGAAAAGATGAAAAAATAAAGGCTGTGAGCAGGAGGTTTCTAGATGCTGTTAAAGTCCACCACTCGTCACGTCCGAATCTATACAGCAGAGGTAAAAAATAACGAACTAGTCGGGAGCGATAACGTCTTAACCTTAGACATTGACCCCGATAACGAATTCAATTGGAATGAAGACGCTCTACAGCAGGTTTACCGGAAGTTCGATGAGTTGGTTGAATCCTACAGCGGATTTGATTTGACCGAATACAACCTCCGTCGTATCGGTTCTGACCTAGAACACCTTGTGCGATCGCTTTTGCAAAATGGACAAATTAGCTACAATACGGAAAGCCGAGTGATTAATTACAGTATGGGATTGCCCCAAGTAGAACCTGAGAATTAGGCAGTAGGAGATGGGCTGACAAGCTACTTTCAAACCAAGTCACGACTGGAGCGAATAACTCAAGCGCCTGTCTGCCTTCATCCCCCGCCACACTGTAGCTGGTTTACTTGAGGTTCTCATGGTTTTAATCAATCCCTTGCTTAGTGCAAAGAAGTAAGTCGTGGTAGCTTAAAAGACTAATCTTGTCTACAGAAAAAAAATTCAATCCTTGGAGTTATAAGCCTTGGTGGTGCCAACCCTGGTCAATCCTATTGACCGGAGGGGGCATCATCTTAAGTATCTGGGTAGTTTTCAAAACCCTCTGGATAACACTACTCGTTGCTATGCCAATTCTGCTTTGGTGGACGTACTTTTTGCTGATCTGGCCTGAGCTAATCAAGATTAGTGCTATGAGTGAGGGGAACCGGTCAATATTGCGCAATGATTAATACATAAAATTAATACATAAAACTTAATGCTGACCTTCCCCATAGACCATAGGGTAATCATTGCTGCGAACGAATGTTTCAGGGGAATTCATTCACTATTGACGTAAATCATTAACCAGCCCGTAAGTCAAGCGCTACAATCTGTAATCAATGGGCTGATTTTGGCACTTCCTTTGTTGGCACATCACTCCTTCAAAGAAAGCTGTGCTAATGTTAACCCGGTTCCATCAGGCTATCTTTAGCAGCAAAGAGTTTCATGGACAATCCGGCGGCAACGCTCCACTGCCCAAACCATCAATGTCAGGCTCCCAATCCCCAGACCAACAAGTTCTGCCAAAAATGTCGCACGCCGCTGCTCAGACGATACTTGTGGGCTATTGGGTCAGGCATAAAAGCCGCTCAACCGGGAGAAGTTATTGCTAAGCGCTACCTCCTGATTCATTCTCGTGTTCTTTTAGATACTCAACCAGCGGTACCGCCAGAGACCCCACTAGAGATTCCTCAAACCATAACCCCATACTTGAGACTGGTTTCCTATGGATTACACCTGCCTCAAGTGTATGGTCTGCTAACACCTCAGCCAAGGTATAATAAAGAGATTTGGTTACTCGAAGGAGTACCAATTCAGGCAACAGGGAACATTAATACTCTTGGACAACTGTCACCAGAACTCACTAGCGTCTGGAAAGATGCCTCACCAGTACGCCAACTCAACTGGCTGCAGCAATGGGCTTCACTGTGGCAACCGTTGAGCCGAGAAGGGGTAGCGTCTAGCTTACTGAAATCAAACCTGGTGCGGGTGGAAGGAGCCTTGCTAAGGTTGTTGGAATTGCAGCCTGATCAAACGCCAGCACCAACCTTAAAACAGCTGGGTCAGCTGTGGTCACAACTGCTTGAGGGGGCTTCCCCTGTTATTAGTGAGTTTTGCCAACAACTCTGTTCCCAGCTTACAAAAGGACAGATACAGACATCAGAGCAGCTGTTAGCATTACTGGCGAAAGGGTTGTTTGAATGCCGGTCATGGCAATCGAGAACCTATAAGACTCTCACTCGTACCGATACCGGTCCGGGTCGTAGCCACAATGAAGACGCTTGCTACCCTCCTAGTGGTAAGCTAATTAGCTCTTCAAGAGGTAAGGAAGCTTTGGCAATGGTTTGCGATGGCATTGGTGGACAAGCAGGTGGTGAAATTGCCTCCCAACTGGCGATTGACACTCTCCGACAACAGCTCAAACAACTTCCAGCTAAACTGAAGGTGTGGAACCCAACCACTCTAACCCTGGAATTGGAAAAAGCTGTCTGTGCTGCCAATGACTCCATTAGCCAACGCAATGATCATGAGAACCGATTTGATCGGCAGCGTATGGGAACAACCTTGGTCATGGCTAGAACCCATGCCCATGAAATATACATTACCCATGTCGGGGATAGCAGAATCTATTGGGTGAGTCGCCATGGTTGTCACCAAGTTACTCTAGATGATGATTTAGCGTCTCGAGAGGTGCGGCTTGGATATACCCTTTACCGACATGCTCTACAACAACCAACATCTGGTGCCCTAGTGCAGGCTTTAGGCATGGGTTCATCAACCACACTGCACCCGACTGTACAGCGCTTGGTGTTGGATGAAGATTGTGTTTTTCTGCTGTGTTCTGATGGTCTTAGTGACAATGACCGAGTCGAGCAGTACTGGCAAACAGAAATCCTGCCCATTCTCGACGGTCAAATTGATTTGAAGAAAGCAGCAGAACGCATCATTGAGCTTGCTAATACCAAAAACGGACACGACAATGTTACGGTGGCGTTGATTTACTGTCAAGTCACACCAAGCCAGCCTTCCTTGCCCATCCAACTATCACCGCCACAGCTAGAATCCCTTCCCACTCTCGAGACCAACAATACTGTAATGTTCGTTAAGAGTGATCAGCAACCCGCTTCTACTGATGAACAAAAAACAGCGTTGCTCACACTTAACCTCATGGAAGATGGGGATGCCTCTGGTGACCAAAATCCTACTTATTCAGCTTCAACCTCTCCTGAGAAGACTGGGAGACTGTTGTTGGGCATATTCGTGCTGTTGGTCTTAGGAGGGGTAGTCGTTTATCTGTTGAGTCCAATGTTGAGTCTAAAGGCGAGTGGACAGATAAATCGCTTCCTGAGTGGGGTTTTGAGTCTCGGTAAGGAGCAAGAAATAACCCGTTCTAAAACCCCTACACAGAGTCCAGAAACTAAACCTCTCCCACCACAAACCCCTGACTCCGGGACCCCTCCTAAGCCAGCTGCCTTAATTAAAAACCAAGATATTATTAGAACAGTGGGTCAAACTGTACAACTTTTGGTTAATCCTGAACAGCAATCAATCCTTGGCAGAGTTCCTGCTGGTAGCGTTTTGCAGGTTATTGCCAGAAAAAGGTATCCTCAGGAAGAGACTTGGTGGATTAAATTAAGAGTTTGCTCACCCGGAACCAACAAAACTGATATTCCATCGGATATTCCATCGGATCAAATGCCTAGCTCCCCCAAATTAGGATCCATCATAGGTAAAATCTCCTTTTCTCTTATCCACCCTTCCTGTCCCTGTGACACCAAGGTAGCAGAGGGTTTAGTCTGCTTAGAGTTTAATGGTACTGAGGATGAGCCAACTTTGGGGGAGCTAGGCATTTGATCCGATGGAATATCCGATGGAATATCAGTTTTGTTGGTTCCGGGTGAGCGCTCCCACTGATCATCTCGCAAGGCATACCGACGCATTACTTCCTCCTTAGTTGAGTTTTCCTGACTCCCCTCAGTTCTATAGCTGCACTGACTGGTTGTCAATTCTCTAACTGACGACATGCCCTAGTCATTAGACATCTCCAGGAATTGCCAAGGAATTCCTGGAGATGCCTATTTCTATAGGACTATGTTGCTAACATCGATAAGAATCTAAACTCTAGAGTCTAATGCACCTGTTTACAACAACTGCTGGATTACACTGCTACTTAGAACGTCAAGGTCCTGGCAAGGAACTGGGTCTGGTAACCACTATGGGAGCCTTGCACAAGGGTCACTTAAGCTTAATTGAGCGGGCAAGACGAGAAAATTCCCTGGTCATTGTTACCATTTTTGTGAATCCTCTTCAGTTTGCACCGACAGAGGATTTTCAGGAGTACCCCCGTGGATTGGCTCAGGATCAAGAACTTTGCCAACAGATTGGAGTTGATGCAATTTTTGCTCCCACTGTGGATCAGTTGTATGGTGACAATCCAATGCCCACTGCGGACAAGGGTGATGAATTGACTCAAGTGATTCCACCCAAAGCCATGACCTCTGTCCTATGTGCTGTCTCTCGTCCTGGTTTTTTTCGGGGTGTGGCAACTGTCGTGGTCAAGCTGTTGAATCTGGTACAACCAAACAGAGCCTATTTTGGTCAAAAGGATGCCCAACAGTTGGCAATCATCCAGCGTATGGTGGCAGATTTTAAGTTACCAGTGACCATTGTGCCTTGTGCGATTGTGCGGGAAAAGTCGGGACTGGCGTGTAGTTCTCGCAATCAATACCTGACACCAGAGCAAAAAGCCCAAGCATCATTACTCTATCAAGGGTTGCGTAGTGCTCAGAAAGCCTTTCAAGATGGATTATGCGATCGCATCAATCTGATTGAGAGGGTTAGGTCAGAATTAGCTGGAACCCAGGATATCCAGGTCGAGTATGTGGAATTAGTACATCCTGTTACTCTGACCCCCCTCGAACAGGTTGAAGAGCAAGGATTATTAGCGATCGCAGTTCACTTAGGTACAACTCGTTTAATTGACAATATACTCCTGTCCCACCGTAAACCGATTGTGGCCATTGATGGTCCGGCTGGAGCTGGAAAATCTACCGTTAGCCGTTTGGTAGCCAAAGAATTAGGATTGATGTATCTTGATACTGGTGCTATGTACCGGGCTGTGACATGGCGGGTGCTCAAAGCAGGTATTGACTTGGAGGATGAGCCTGCGATCGCAGAATTAGTCAGTAAGTGTACAATTAATCTGAGTAATAATCAACCAGGAGAGTCTGGGATTCAGGTGTGGGTTGATGGAGAAGAAGTTACCCAGGTCATTCGCTCACAGTCCGTTACTGCCAAAGTGTCTACAGTGGCTGCTTTGAGTTCAGTACGCCGTGAGTTACTCAAACAACAACAACGCTGGGGTCGTCAAGGAGGAGTAGTGGCTGAAGGTCGTGACATTGGCACCCATGTCTTTCCCAATGCAGAAGTCAAACTATTCTTAACAGCTTCTGTTCAAGAAAGGGCGCGTCGCCGTCAGCAAGACCTGAAAAACCAGGGGCAAGAGGTCAGCTTAGAACAGCTGGAGCAGGAGATTCAACAGCGTGACCTAAAGGACAGCACCCGTGCTGTAGCCCCCTTGCGCAAGGCAGCTGATGCTATTGAAGTACAAACCGATGGTATGAGTATTGCAGAAGTTACCGATTCTCTTGTCAATATCTACTATCAGCAATTGTCACCGGATGGCTGACCGCTAATGTTAAACAGACAATTAAACAGACAATTAGGCAACAGCTAGCCACCACTCTATAAGATGATGGTTAGTTACAGATGATAATTTACTTTCCTGGTATTTTGGCAGGAGCAAAGGAGACCAATTTTGGCAAAACGTGAGGGCTTATTCTGGTCGCGCAGTACATGGATTATAATTGCTGCTATTCTAAGTTGTATGGCTGGCTACACCTTGAAAACAAGTCGATGGGCTAACCAAAATATTGCTGCACTAATCACTAGGCAAATGCCACAGCAGCAAACTGACTCAAAGAAGGTTGAAACGTTAACTAAGCCGCCAGATAAAGGTTTGCAGCAAGGTATTGCTAAATGGGCAGAGCAAGAGAGAGGCAAGCAGATTAACTATGTTCCTCCGCAATTTCGGGGAAAATATATCGAGGACGTTGAGCTTAAAACTCCACAGAAAGTCATTGCCTTGACCTTTGACGATGGTCCTTGGCCGAAGATGACTAACGATGTGCTACACATCCTTAAAAAATATGATGTTAAGGCAACTTTCTTCGTGGTAGGGAGAAATGTTTATCTATATCCAGAAGAGCTTAAGAAAATTGTGGACCATGGTCATGCCCTTGGCAACCATAGTTGGAACCATAGTTATTACTATCATAATCCCTTAGCAGCTGCTAAGGAAATTGATAATACCACAGCACGGATTTACAAAACTATTAACGTTAAGACCTCTTTGTTTAGACCCCCTGGGGGGATAATGAACAATGGCTTAGTGGCTTACGCCCGAAAAAAAAATTACGTGATTGTAAAATGGTCAGCTGACTCAGAGGATTACTCGGTAAACCAACGTCGGTTGACCTATAATGTTCTCCGCAGAGCGAAACCGGGAGGAATTGTGCTACTCCACGATGGTGGCGGCAATCGTGCCAAGACGATACGAGCTTTACCGGTAATTATTACTGAATTGAGAAAGCAAGGTTACCAGTTTGTGACTGTACCGGAATTGTTGGATATGGCACGAAAAGAGTTGGAGATAGCACAAAAAGAACAGAAGTGACATGTAATTACTTATCAACGGTTAACCGTTAGCTTTTGACAGTCAATGGTCAACTTTAAACCCATAAATAGGTAATCAGTTATGCTCAACTTGAGATTAACCTAACCTTGGAGGCTTTGATTGTTGACCTTGGTATCTTTTATTCTTAATTTTACCGCCAAAATGGCGACATAGCTTTCTGAAATTTAGTTATCCTATTCGATAAGTTATCTACCCAAATTAACCTAGCAAACCGAGATTGAAATCTTCAACCAAAACAATACTGTTAACTGTTGATAAGTTAACGGTTAACTGATCATGACTTACCCAAAGTTCATGACTTACCCAAAACTCGGCACCAAACGCGCTTATGTAGGGTTTGCTGAAAAAAGCTGAAACCTTTAGATTCAAAGGCTTTAACCTGGCTTGAAAGTATCTCAGATGCCCTGGAATCTGCTATAATAATCTAAAATCCTTGCACTGGCGAGGTCGTCTGTAGTACAAATGTACCGTAAAGTTGAGCAACCCCCAACACCACCGGAAAACTTCGAGCTACCCTTTGAGGGAAAACTATCCCCAGACAATCGTTGGGTAATCATGGCCAACTTAATCCCCTGGTCAGAATTTGAACCAGAATATGCTCAAAACTTCTCAGGGGAGATGGGGGCACCAGCCAAGGCATTTCGGATGGCTTTGGGAGCCTTAATAATTAAAGAAAAATTAGGAACAAGTGATAGAGAAACGGTAGAACAAATCAGGGAAAATCCTTATCTACAATACTTTATTGGCATGACAGCCTATAGCAACGAAGCTCCATTTGAAGCGTCAATGCTCGTCCACTTTCGCAAAAGAATCAGGGTTGATTTAGTCAACAAATTAAACAAAAAAATGTTCAGGAAATTGACTAAATCAGAAGAACAGCCCAGTGAAGAAGAAGACTTAAGTGAGAGAAAAAATCAAGGGAAATTAATTATTGATGCCACCTGTGCCCCTGCCGACATTAGCTATCCGACTGACTTAGGGCTATTAAACCAAGCCAGAGAACAAAGCGAAAAAATCCTAGACTCCCTCTACGAACCCCTCAAATATAAATTCAAAACTAAACCGAGAACTTACCGAAACAGAGCGAGAAAAGACTACTTAAAAGTAGCAAAACAAAGGCGACCTTTAGGAAAAGAAAGAAGAAAAGCGATTAGAAAACAGCTCCAATATATCTCAAGAAATTTAGGTCACATTGAGCAACTGATAGCTAAGGGTGCTGACCTTAACTGCTTGAGCAAAAAGCGGTATAAAATGCTGCTAGTAGTAGCGGAAGTTTACCGCCAACAGTTATGGATGTGGTCAAACAACAAAAAGAGGATTGATGACAGAATAGTAAGTTTAAATCAACCTCATATCCGCCCGATGATCAGGGGGAAAGCTGGGAAAGCCGTTGAATTTGGAGCAAAACTGTCAGCTTCTTGTTTCAGCGGCTATGTATTTATCGACCGGATTAGTTGGGATAACTTCAATGAATCAGGGGACTTAAAAGCCCAAATAGAAGAATTTAAACGTTTCACAGGCTCCTACCCAGAATCAGTCCATGTAGACAAAATTTATCGCACCAGAGAGAATCGAGCTTGGTGCAAAGACAAAGAAATTAGAATGAGTGGACCTCCCTTAGGAAGACCACCGAAAAATATCAATAAGGAGACAAAGAAACAAGCAATTGACGATGAAAAAGTTCGTAACTGTATTGAGGGTAAATTTGGACAAGGAAAAAGAAGATTTAGCCTCAATCGGGTGATGACCAAACTTTCTAATACTTTTCAAACAGCTATTGCTATCACCTTTTTAGTCATGAATATTTCTACCTGGCTGCGGCCATTTTTTTGTCTTTTTTTAGGTCGATTTCAGAGGATAACAAATTCTCTTCTGTTTTCGGCCTTAAACATAAATATAACTTATAGTTTAGCTGATTATCCCAAGAAAAACTTATCTGAGCAACTGGCTTGAATAATCAATTAATCTTTCTGTTGCTGTTCCCTTACTTTTTCAGCAAACCCTATGTAGTTATGGTGTATTTATCTAGTAGTTGGCTTTAATAACAAACCCTAGACGTAGATTGAATACGTAAGTCCTGTGTTCTTATGCTCTACAGCTTTCCTTGTGGTTGTAGGGTTTCATAGTTGTGACACCCAAGGTCAAAATTCAAGGTTCATTCTTCCTGCAATTGGGTATTAATTTCTCCTGTCTATCTAGTTTACCAGATAATAAATCGGCTAATCCAACATTGGAAAGACTATAAATTATGAACAATGACAATCAAGAAATAAATTCAATGACTATCGAAGATCTCAATAACTTCGAGCCAATTAGCTTTGATTTAAGTGAGGAAGATATCAAATCCATTAAAGGGAGTAGAAGATTAGGTATAAAATCACTTCCAGACAACGTTGGTCATGGATTTATATTGCAAATTTTCCCAAACCCCCCAGAAGGGTTTAACTATCATCCAACCCCCTATGGTATCAAACTTGATTGCGATTGCTTTAAAATACGCATTATGGCCTTTCCTGGTGATGAAGAGATGTTATTCCCATAAATTTAGATATCTAACAACTTCATCATTCATTTATCCCAAATCCAAGTTTAATATCGTCATAATAAAATCAGCGCGGATTTGGTATTAACCTGTCTGAAAATAGGTAAACTATTTGATAGTAATGCTTAATGGTAATACTTAGTAATTACCAGCCATAGATACTCATAAAGTTGCTATTATTAGTTAATAAAATTAATTAATTTTAAATAATTAAACAGCTTTTAATTTACTGTTAATAGTCAGCAGTTAAGGGTCAAGAGTTAACAAAAATACAGTCATGAGCTCTATCAGCGAATTAGCGATCGCATATATTGAAGGTTATAAAAATCAGACTTTTGAGAATTATACTAATCTTCTGACCGAAGCATGTCAGATTCACTAACCTCCCCATGGCATGGCATGGGGAGGTGATTTGTATCGCCAGTGCGCTCGTCATCGAGAGTGGTTTGCTAACTCTCTAATTATCAATGCACGGGAAGAAGGAAAGGGTTCTCAAGAGGCTTGGCAATTATCCCAGTGCATCCAAAACCAGGAATTTACTAGGTTAGTTCGTAATCACTCCATCGACGAGTCCCGCCACTCAAAGATGTTTGTTACCTTGCTTAATAAGTAGGTGGGCATAAATAAACGTTAAAACTCAAAATCCGAAAATGAAGCTGGAATCCTCTATTCATAGGGGTTTCATGATTTTGAATTTCAATCGCTATTTTACACTTAATTACGCCCACCTACTTATTCTCTTTCCCAGGTTACAGATTGAAGGTTAAAGGTGATCAAACCAACCTTCAACCTTCTAACCTGCAACTGGTAACCCAATCCAACCTGGAACCTTTAAGCTTTAACTGCTTTAGGCTACTGTAGAAGAAACTAACTCCCGTTCCTCTACCACATCAGGATTGGCTTGAGGAGTATCCGCCTCAGAAGGGGGTACCACTTGCCAGAACTTGGGCAGATATTCAGACCAGTTATCCAGAATCATCTGGGCTTTCGGGCTACCAGTCCGAGTGGCATGGTCTTGAATTAAGCCTTTCAACTGCTGCTCTCCAGCCGCTGAAATCACCCGTTGAATCTTGACATCCTGGTTCACTTTGGCTGGAAAACTCTCCTCTTGATCTAGGAAGTAGGCTAAACCACCAGTCATACCAGCACCGACATTACGTCCCACTTTCCCTAAGACTACAATTACACCACCGGTCATGTATTCACAGCAGTGATCACCAGCTGCCTCAATCACAGCATACCCCTTGGAGTTGCGCACACCAAACCGCTCACCAGCACCGCCATGGGCAAATAATGTTCCGCCAGTGGCACCGTAGAGGCAGGTGTTACCTACAATCACATTGTTAGCTGGGTCGTAGGTGGCATCAGCCGGTGGTTTGATAATAATTTCACCACCATGCATCCCTTTGCCTACATAGTCATTCGCTTCACCAGTTAAAATCAAGGTCATACTAGGCAGGTTAAAGGCACCAAAGCTTTGACCCGCAGCCCCCTTGAAGTTCAGAGTAATGTGTCCATCAAAACCACTGTTACCATACTGCTTGGCAATTACCCCAGCAATACGAGTCCCTACAGTACGGTCAGTGTTGACAATGTCAACATCTTTAGTCACAGACCCATGGTTTTGAATAGCATTCGTCAGGTCAGCGTCAGCCAGGAGTTGATCATCTAGGACTGCTCCATTGCTGTGCACATCGTTATGGTTGAGCCAACTGCGGTCTGTGCGAGTATCAGGCAGCTGAGTCAGACAATCTAGATTCAGCATAGATGTCTTAGTCAACTCAAGGTCCTCCCGAACTTTGAGTAGATCAGCCCGACCAATGATATCCTTTAAGGAACGGTAACCTAGTTTGGCAAGAAGCGATCGCACTTCCTCAGCCACAAAGTAGAAGAAGTTGACCACGTGGCCTGGAATCCCGGTAAAGCGCTGGCGCAGGCGTTCTTGCTGAGTAGCAACCCCTACGGGACATTGATTGGTATGGCAAATCCGTGCCATAATGCAGCCTTCAGCAATCATCGATACCGAACCGAAACCGTACTCTTCTCCTCCCATCAAGGCGGCCATTAGTACGTCCCAACCAGTTTTTAAGCCACCATCTACCCGCAGCAAAACGCGATCGCGTAGTTGGTTTTCCATCAAGATCCGATGTACTTCAGTTACTCCCAGTTCCCAAGGCGCTCCAGCGTGCTTAATCGAACTCAGGGGAGATGCTCCAGTACCCCCATCATGACCAGAAATTTGGATTACATCCGCATTAGCTTTAGCTACCCCAGCCGCAACAGTTCCAATCCCAATTTCTGCCACCAACTTCACAGATACCTTAGCTTGAGGGTTAATCTGATGCAAATCAAAAATCAGCTGCGCTAGGTCTTCAATGGAATAGATATCATGATGGGGTGGTGGGGAAATTAGGGTTACTCCTGGCTTGGAACGCCGCAGCTTAGCAATGTAGGGACTAACCTTCTTACCTGGTAACTGACCCCCTTCCCCTGGCTTAGCACCTTGAGCAATCTTAATTTCTAACTGCTTCCCACTCATCAGGTACTCTGGTGTTACTCCAAAGCGACCAGATGCTACTTGTTTAACCGCAGAGGAAGCAACATCCCCATTACGTAATCCCTTTAAGTGAGGTAGAGTCTGAGAATGACCAGTCTGATCCACATCATTCAGAATGCTGAAGCGCACTGGGTCTTCTCCCCCTTCACCACTGTTGGATTTACCGCCAATCCGGTTCATAGCAATAGCTAGAGTTTCGTGAGCTTCTCGGGATAGAGAGCCTAGGGACATTGCTCCGGTACAGAAGCGCTTGACAATTTCCTCAACAGGTTCTACTTCCTCAATCGGAATAGTAGGTTGGTCGCTGTTGAAGTCCAACAAATCTCGTAGTGCAGTTGCTGGACGCTCTTCCAACAGTTTCCGATACACATCGTAGTGGTCGTAAGCTTCTTTGTTAGCGTCAAGGCTTGAAGGTTTAACCTGCAACTTGCTAACTTCCAACTCTTTGTGATTTTTACCGTTACCATTCTTAGAGGATTGGTCACGGACGAAAGAGGAAACCGCCTTGTGTAGGGCTTTAGCCATTTCAGGGCTGTTCATGTGATACTCGCCCCGAGGACGGTAATTGATAAAGCCAAAGTTTTCCAGTTTCTTAGCTGTCAGGGGGAAAGCCCGCTTGTGAAACTCCATCACTTCCTGAGCTAAATCAGCAATACTCAAACCTCCCAGCCGAGATGTAGTTCCCTTAAAGGCTAGTGCCAATAAATCCCCACCAATGCCAATTGCTTCAAAAATCTGAGCGCCATGGTAAGACGATAATAGGGAAATTCCCATCTTAGATAGGATTTTCAATAAACCTGCTTGTACCGCCTTGCGATAATTTTTCTGAGCTTGGTCTATAGTCAGGCTTTCCAGTTTCCCCTGGCCCATCAATTTCTGAGTCTTAGGATTAGCCCACCAATTCCGTACCGATTCCCAAGCCAAATAAGGACAAACTGCTGATGCACCATAACCAATTAAGCAAGCATAGTGATGAGTACTCCAGCATTGAGCCGTTTCCACAATAATAGATGCCTTCATCCTTAATCCTTGAGAGATCAGGTGGTGGTGAACCGCACCTATAGCCAACATCGGTGGAATATAGGAGTAGTTTTCAGAAAGCCCTCCAGCAGTTTTATCACTCAAAATCAGAATCGTTTTACCAGCCCTTACCGACTCAGCCGCTTGGTCACACAGACGATTCACAGCTACGTCTAGCCCCCCTGGACCAGTAGCAATTTCAAATAGAGTAGACAGTTCAGCTGTTTCAAACCCTGACCCTTTCACCGCTGCCAACTCCGCCTCATTGAGGACTGGGGTTTCCAGCTTTAACAACTGGGCGTACTCCGGCTTAGCTTCTAATATATTCCCTCGCTCACCCAGCTCTATACTCAACGACATCACCAAACTTTCCCGTAGAGGGTCAATCGGTGGGTTAGTGACCTGGGCAAAGCGTTGTTTGAAATAGTCATACAGTAGCCGAGGCTTATTAGAGAGTACCGCCAAGGGAATATCATCTCCCATACAGAAGGTAGGTTCTTTCCCCTGGGTGCTCATCGGCTGGATGATCATCTCCACATCCTCAGCAGTGTAGCCAAAAGCGGTCTGCTGACGCAGTAACTCAGCCGCCTCTTGTTCAGGAGCCTCAGTAAAGGGTTGGGGTTCCAATTTTACACGGTACTGCTTGAGCCATTGACCATAGGGTTGCTGAGCTGCCACCCGTTGCTTGATGTCCCAGTTTTTTAGAATTTCGTTGCTTTGCAGGTCAACAGCAATCATTTGCCCTGGTCCGAGTCTGCCCTTTTCCACAATCTCGGATTCTGGCAACTCCACTACCCCCACTTCTGATGCCACCACCACATAGCCATCCCGGGTAATGCTATAACGAGCCGGTCGTAATCCATTTCGGTCTAGGCTGGCTCCCACTGTTTTCCCATCACTGAATACTAATAGCGCTGGACCATCCCAAGCTTCCTGAATTCCACTGTAGTATTCATAAAAATCAACAATTTCCGGATAGTTATCCAAATCCGGCTGATTTTGGTAAGCCTCCGGCACCATGATCATTAATCCGGTCAGAGGACTGCGTCCAGATTGCACCAGTAATTCGAATACATTATCTAGGATGGCTGAGTCACTGTTTTCTGGATTGATAATAGGCTTGATCTCATCTAAGGAGTTATTTGGTTTGAGGTTAGTGTCGGTTGCAGGTTCAAGGTTATTTGCCTTCAACCCTTTTTCCCAAACCGGATGAGCCAAGTCAGCCTCCCGGGCTATCATCCAGTTGACATTGCCCAACAGAGTGTTAATCTCACCATTATGTCCCAACAAGCGCATCGGTTGAGCGAGGGGCCACTTGGGCATAGTATTGGTGCTAAAGCGTCGATGATAGACAGCAAAACCACTTTGGTAATCAGGATTTTTTAAGTCTAAATAAAACTCTCCAAGTATCGCTGAGCGCACCATGCCTTTGTAGACAATCGTGCGACTGGAAAAAGAGCAAAAATACCAATCTTCAGGCACTCGGATGGTACTCTGAGATTTTAGTGCCTTAGCAATGCGACAGCGAGTTTTAAACAGCAAACGCTCCAGTTCATCTCCTATCTCCCCTTCAGAAGCTACGATCAACTGTTCCATATGGGGTTGATTAGCTTTCGCTTGGATACCCAGGATCTCTGAACATACTGGTACCACACGCCAGCCTAAAACCTTTAAGCCTTCTTGAGCAAGGACTTCCTCAACAATTGACTTACCTTGGCTAACCAAGCTCTTATCCTGAGGCAAGAATACCATCCCAACTCCCAACTGTTCCGTAGGAGGCTGGTCAATTCCTTGTTCGGTGAACCATTTTTGCAACAGTTTCCAGGGAATAGCAGTCAATAAGCCTGCACCATCCCCTGAATCTTGGTCAGCACTACACCCCCCCCGGTGTTCTAGACAACCCAGTGCCACTAGAGCTTGTTCAATCAATTTATGGGTAGCTATACCCTGGCCAGACGCAATAAAGCCAACCCCACAGGCATCTCGTTCCTCCACCAACCAACGTTGACCTGGATAGGGTATCCTTGTGTGATACTGTTGTAGATCTTCCTGGTTTTTCTGGTTATCGATATTATTCATCCAATTATTCACGGTGTTTAGTGATGCTTTCATTACAGATTGAGGACTATTAACCTAGTAGCAGTGACCTATAGACTGCTACTAGGCTGGAAAAATCAACAATGATTTACCATCAATGGTGAGCCAGAAGTTGGTTGGGTCTAATCCCGATTCCCTGGGTGAAACAATCTATCAAGCTTTTTTCCCTTAGAAACTCCTATCCTGAGTATCCAATGAAATCTGGTCAGCTGCTGACAAAAAAGCTACATCCTCCGACACAGAGCAACGGATGTAGTTAACCATTACAGGTTTTACCAGTAGCAACACGTAAGCGTGCTTCAACAATGGGATGCAACTAAAATGGCATGCAACTAACCACCTAGCTGATGACCAAAGTGACCAGGGTTCCATGACGCTGGCATAAATCCTAGAAACTTACATATATAGGTGGATAGTCATGATATAAGAAATAGGTTAGCGATAGCAATACCTAATTTCTCCATAAACCTACTGAAAATTTTACTCCGGAAGAAATTCGTGGATTTACCGTAGCAGTCTTCCAGACCATTGAGCGAAACTCAAAATAGCTTTCTTAACGACTCTTTTACAGTGACAGGACTTGATGTTGTCACAGTAGCCTTCATCACAGTCTTAGTTTAGACCAGGTGGCATCTCCTCTCTAAATGCCTAGGTATTAGGCTCATGGTCTTAGGTCTTACAAAAGGGGGAGTTGAGGGCCTCCGTGCTTGACCCGGAGCGCTTCATAACTTTTTTAGAACCCACTTAGCCTCAATGCCTAGAGCCTCAATGCCTAGAGCCTAGGTTAAGAGTATGTGAAATTAAACCTTCTCTATAGTTTTTGCTGACTGATTTAGGCTATGAAAGGATAGCTTTCAGCCAAATCAGTCCTTTGAGGAAACAGGCTACTAGCTGCAACCAATGCTCAATGGAACCCTTTGATGGTGACTAGAGTAACACCAAAGACCGGAATTGATACTACAAAAGTGTGGACTAAGATCTCCAAGCTAGCCATTACCCTCTTGCTCCTAATTCTATTCCCAGCATCCGTAGCTACGGCAAATAGGCGAGTTGGAGCAATTGAACCCTTAATCTTAAATAGCTTTAAAGAGTTACTTAACCAGTTGCCCCCAGCAGATGAAGAGACCCCTGTCCTCGTTCAAAGTTTATCCCAAACCACCCAGGAGAACATCCTAGTTTTAAAGGGGAAGAAACTATTGGAAGAGCTACCACCCATGCCTGATAACACCTTAGAGGTAGAATTTTTCTCTGTCCCCCCCCAGGTGATCCGACAAGGGTTTCAAGTGTATTTAAATGGTCAGCGGATCAACTTACCTTGGCAGCAGTGGCTGGTGGGAACCTCAGTGCGCACTGGCATCAGTGATGTAGGAGCGATGCAAACTTTGGGGATAGAAATGCTCAATAGTAAAGATTTTACCCAGCAACCGATTCGGTGGTTTTCTAAACCCCGGAGTACATCAGTAGTCTTCCCCAGCCAAGTTAGTGGTGCTTATCGATATCTAGATATTACCGATTTTGCCAAAACAGCAGGTTGGCAGTTACAAGTTCACGGGGATAAGCTGTATATCTCTTCCATGCCAGCCAGGGTGAAGGCTATTCGCCAGGGACGTCAGCCTTGGGGTAATCGTATTGTTCTTGATTTAGACCGCCCAACCTTCTGGCAAGTCAATGACCGACGCACTGAAGGTGTGATTACAGTAGCTGCCTCAGCGGACCTGTCACTAGTCAAGGGTTTTAATGCTCTAGAGGCTACCAAGATCCAAGGGCCTGAAGATGTAGCTCCCATTTCCGTGGGTGCTCCTATGGATAAACCGGTTATCCGCTTAGAAAGCCATCAGAACCAAACTAGGCTCAGGGTGGATTTCCCCAAAGGTAAACGTCTGCGAGTTTTCACCTTGCCTAACCCTTTTCGATTGGTGATTGATTTGCGACCCGATGCCATGGTAAAGAAAAATATTCTCTGGGCACCCGGCATCCAGTGGCGTCAGCAGTTGATTAGTCTCAAAGATACTAGCTTCCCAGTGGTGTGGCTGGAGGTTGACCCCAAATCTCACCGGTTACGCCTCAGACCCATTGGCAGTAATGCTACGACCCAAGTGGGAACAGCCCCACTAATTAAAGCTGCTCAGTGGTGGCAAGCATCTGCTGCAATTAATGCTGGCTTTTTCAACCGTAACAACCAATTGCCCTTAGGAGCAATTCGCCGTGACAGTCGATGGTTATCTGGTCCAATTTTGAATCGGGGAGCGATCGCTTGGAATGATCGCGGTCACTTTAAACTGGGACGACTCAGCCTCACCGAAACCTTAGTTACCTCAAACCGGAAACGTTTGCCAGTACTATTCGTCAACAGTGGTTATGTCAAAGCTGGCATTGCCCGCTACACTCCCGCCTTCGGACCAACCTACACTCCCTTAATTGATCATGAAATCATTGTAGTTGTCCAGAACAACTCGGTCACCCATCTGTTGCCTGGAGGACTTGCCGGTCAGCAAGCCTTTCCTATCCCCCCCAATGGCTATCTAGTTACCCTTAGAGCCAACAGCACAGCCGTTCATGATCTTAGTATCGGTACCCAAGTGCGAATTGAGGGGAGTACGTTTCCTGCTGACTTCAATGGCTACCCCCATATTCTCGGTGGTGGACCACTGCTACTACAAGATCGAAAAATTGTTTTGGATGGCAAATCGGAACAATTTAGTGATGCCTTTATTCAGCAGTCTGCTCCACGCAGTGCTATCGGAACCACTGCTAATGGCACATTGATTATTGCTGCTTTTCAGTATAGTCATACTGGAGACGGCCCAACCTTAAGGGAAACAGCTCAGTTGATGCAGAAATTGGGAGCCATTAGTGCCCTCAATCTTGACGGGGGTAGCTCAACTGGACTTTATCTAGGTGGTCAACTCCTAGATCGGTCTCCCTATACAGCAGCACCAGTTAACAACGGTCTGGGCATCTTTTTTACACCTGTTCCCTGATAGTTTAAGAAGTATTAAGTATTAAGTATTAACTATGAAGGAAGTATGAAGTGTTCAGATTTATTAAGATTTTTGTAAATCACGAATCCCTTAACTATAGGTTTATTCAGCTGATACTTAGGTAAAGATAACTATATAAGAGTGTAAAGACTTTATATAAATTCAGGTAATCCACTAATTTTGCCTGAAAAATTTAGTTATAGTTTGCTAGATTTTTCGATAGTCAATTACCCTTGATTTTGTCTAACCTAGAATTAGTAAGCAATTAGTAAACTTTCCCAAAATCACTTAGCTAGACGTTTTCAGGAACAAAACCATGGTTCAGTCAAAAGAAATTTCTCAAGTTTCGGCCATTACCCTACAGTCATCCCGAGTAGCTGAAGGCGTTGCCGCTACCGAACTACGACCTTGGGGGTCTTTCACTGTCTTAGAAGAAGGACGGGGATACAAAATCAAGCGCATTGAAGTCAAGCCGGGTCATCGCTTAAGTTTGCAGATGCACTACCATAGGAGCGAACACTGGATTGTTGTCAGTGGTACAGCTAAAGTTATTTGTGGCGATAAACAAGAAATTATTCATCAAAATCAATCAACCTATGTTCCCCAAGGCCATGCTCATCGCCTAGAGAATCCTGGTGTTATTCCCCTCGTTTTAATTGAAGTTCAGAATGGAGAATACCTCGGAGAAGATGACATTATTCGCTTTGAAGATGACTATTCCCGCAGCAAACCAGAAGACAAATAGATTAAGTCATTAGTTGTAAGTATTTGTCAGCAATCAGCTATCAGCAATCAGCTTTAAGCTTTTGAATAAAAGAGGTAAGCATTCGTTTAATCTTGACGGCTGACAGCTGAAAATTCTTTAGTTAGTAGTCATTAGTCATTAGTTAGAAGTTTTTAGTAGGTCAAAAAAAGCCTCTTGGCAGTGACCAATTACTAATGACTAATGATTAATGACTATTCCTTTTTGAGGTAACATTAGCTGGTGCTAGTTGTTGCGTATAGTTAGTATTGTTAATGATTAAACTGAGTAAAGCTGCTGCGAGTGAGATTAGACGTGTACAGTCCAAGCGTCAAAACCCAGACGCCAAATTGCGTCTAGGTGTCCGCCAGGGTGGGTGTGCTGATTTTTACTACACTATTGACTTTGAGCAAGTGATCAATTATGAGGATCAGGTCTATGACTGTGATGGCATCAGTGTCATCGTAGACCCGGAAAGCCTAAAAACTATCAATGGCTTAACTCTAGATTACTCAGAAGACCTGATGGGAGGAGGGTTTCGCTTCCATAACCCTAAAGCTTCAGAAAGCTGCGGCTGCGGTAATTCCTTTCGTGTAGACCCATCAAAGGATTCAGATTGACACCAGAGTGTTAAATGCGATATAATTACCTTTGGTTTGTTTGTAGTTGATTAAGTTCAATCAACCAATGTTTATTAAGCCGTAACTCATGCCCACCATTCAGCAGCTCATTAGTAGCGAGCGCTTCAAAGCTAAGAAGAAAACTAAGTCCCCAGCGCTGAAACAATGTCCCCAGCGCCGTGGTGTTTGTACTAGGGTGTTCACAACTACACCCAAAAAACCCAACTCCGCCTTACGAAAGGTGGCAAGGGTTCGTCTGACTTCAGGATTTGAAGTAACAGCCTATATTCCTGGTATTGGTCATAACCTACAAGAACACTCCGTCGTTATGATCAGAGGTGGTCGTGTTAAGGACTTACCTGGAGTGCGATATCACATTATTCGGGGTACCCTTGATACGGCAGGAGTTAAGGATCGGCGTCAAGGTCGTTCTAAGTATGGGACAAAGCGCCCTAAGTAAACTCACGAGAATTGACTCCTCTAAAGTAAGAGACTTTCAGCAATAGAGTTGCTGTGTTCTCACCCACGCCCATCTAAACCCCAAGGGGACTCCCGTTATAGCCGACCGACTTAGCGGAAGACCGGGCGTATAAAGTGCTCCCGCAGGTGACCCACACAGCCCCTTGGGAATTGGAGACTAGAACTGTTGCGCTTCCTTGATAATTTGAGCATTATTAATAATTAATGCCCTCGAAAGAGTAGCGGTTTGTGCGCAAGCTGAAAAGCCTCTGAATCAAGCATAAACCAAAAATTTAAAAAGTAAGCCCAATAATTTTATTGGAGGGTTTAGAGGCTGTTTGGCTCAGCCATTAAGAGTGTAAAATTCTTAAGAATCCCAGCGACCTAGGAGCCGCTACGCGAACGCTATAATCTACGGGCTTTGCCCGACGCGGGGCGCGTTCGATTTAGCGACGGGAGTGTCAAAAGCTAACTGTATCACCAGGGTTAATCACACCAGGGTTAATCACACTAGGATTAATCACAGGAGTGTAGTTGATTGCCTTGGTTAATTTTTAATAGTAAACT
This sequence comes from Moorena sp. SIO1F2, assembly GCF_010672755.1. NCBI lineage: Bacteria > Bacillati > Cyanobacteriota > Cyanophyceae > Coleofasciculales > Coleofasciculaceae > Moorena > Moorena sp. SIO1F2. The sequence goes on along the minus strand of NZ_JAAHFV010000007.1, from coordinate 5,443 downwards.
GTATTTTTGATTTTTTCTTAAGCTTACTTATGTCTCGTCGCTCAGTTGTTAAAAAGCGTCCTGTCCCCCCTGACCCAGTCTATAACAGTCGCCTGATTTGTATGTTGGGGTGTAGACTCATGCGTCATGGCAAGAAATCCCTTGCCTACCGAATTATCTATGACGCAATGAAAATCATTGAAGAAAGAACTGGAGCTGATCCCATAGAAACCTTTGAAAAAGCTGTGCGTAACTTGACCCCTCTAGTAGAAGTCAAGGCTCGCCGGGTTGGTGGGGCAACCTATCAGGTTCCTATGGAAGTAAAGGCTGAGCGAGGGACTACTCTAGCCCTACGCTGGCTGATTAAATTCTCCAGAAGTCGCTCCGGTCGGAGCATGGCTAGCAAATTGGCTAATGAGCTGATGGATGCTGCCAATGAAACCGGAAATGCTATTCGCAAGCGTGAAGAAACCCATAGAATGGCAGAGGCAAATAAAGCTTTTGCCCACTATCGGTACTAATTATCCTAAAAAGCCTAGAACAAGAACCTGGTAGCTATAGGATAATGTCCACAAATGCCTAAAAAAACTTAAAAAAAGTATAAAATTGTAAATAGATAGCTACCTGGTGAGGAAATGGTGGCACCAGACAAAGGAGGTAACCGTGGCACGCACCATCCCGCTTGATAAAACACGCAATATCGGCATTGCAGCTCATATTGATGCGGGCAAAACAACAACAACTGAACGAATCCTGTTTTATTCCGGAATTGTTCACAAAATTGGTGAAGTCCATGAAGGTACAGCTGTAACTGATTGGATGGACCAAGAGCGGGAGCGGGGAATCACGATCACTGCTGCTGCAATTAGCACCAACTGGCGAGAGCATCGGATTAATATTATCGATACTCCCGGTCACGTTGACTTCACCATTGAAGTGGAGCGCTCCATGCGGGTATTGGATGGTGTGATTGCTGTGTTTTGCTCTGTAGGTGGTGTCCAGCCTCAGTCTGAAACCGTCTGGCGGCAAGCAGACCGCTATCAGGTACCTCGAATTGCGTTTGTTAATAAAATGGACCGCACAGGAGCAAACTTCTTCAAGGTCTACGAGCAAGTTCGTGACCGATTGCGCTCCAATGCTGTTCCCATCCAAATCCCGATTGGTAGTGAAAGCGAATTTAGAGGCATTGTTGACTTGGTGCGGATGCGAGCCAAGATATACACCAATGACCTGGGAACTGACATCGAAGATACAGAAATTCCTGAAGAGGTCAAAGAGCAAGCCGAAGAATACCGTGCCAAACTAGTGGAATCGGTGGCAGAAACTGATGAGGCGTTAATTGAGAAGTACCTTGAAGGAGAGGAAATCACGGCAGAGGAAATTCGTGAAGCCCTGCGCAAAGGAACCATTGAGGGCAGAATCGTTCCTATGTTGTGTGGCTCTGCATTCAAGAACAAAGGGGTTCAGCTGCTATTGGATGCGGTTATTGATTACCTACCAGCTCCGATTGATGTTCCGCCAATTCAAGGTACTATGCCTAAGGGTGAAACCGTCGAGCGGGTGGCTGATGACGAAGCTCCTATGTCAGCTCTGGCATTCAAGATTATGGCAGACCCCTATGGTCGCCTAACTTTCCTGCGGGTTTACTCTGGGGTACTCAAGAAGGGGAGCTATATCCTCAACTCCACTAAGAATAAGAAGGAACGGATATCTCGTTTGATTGTCTTGAAGGCTGATGACCGAATTGAAGTAGAGGAGTTGCGGGCTGGAGACTTGGGCGCTGCCGTTGGTTTAAAGCATACTATCACTGGGGATACTATTTGTGACGAAGAGTCTCCCATTATTTTGGAATCCCTCTTCATTCCAGAACCAGTGATCTCGGTGGCAGTAGAGCCAAAAACCAAGCAGGATATGGAGAAGCTGTCCAAAGCCCTCCAAGCCCTATCTGAAGAAGACCCTACCTTCCGGGTCAGCATTGACCCAGAAACTAACCAAACCGTGATTGCGGGCATGGGTGAACTGCACTTGGAAATCCTGGTAGACCGGATGCTGCGAGAGTTTAAGGTAGAAGCGAATGTGGGCGCTCCCCAGGTAGCCTATCGAGAGACGATTCGTAAATCAGTCCAGGCGGAAGGTAAATTTATCCGTCAAAGTGGCGGTAAAGGTCAGTACGGTCACGTTATTGTTGAATTGGAACCAGGAGATACTGGTAGTGGTTTTGAATTCGTCTCCAAGATCGTAGGTGGTTCTGTACCGAGAGAGTACATCTCTCCTGCTGAACAAGGGATGAAGGAAGCCTGTGAATCGGGAATTCTAGCAGGGTATCCAGTGATCGACGTCAAAGTTACCCTAGTAGATGGGTCTTATCACGACGTAGACTCTTCAGAAATGGCATTTAAGATTGCTGGTTCTATGGCCATGCGGAATGCTGTGATGAAGGCTGCCCCAGTACTCCTAGAGCCTATGATGAAAGTTGAGGTGGAAGTGCCGGAAGACTTCCTTGGGGATGTCATGGGTGACCTCAACTCCCGCCGTGGCCAGATTGAAGGTATGGGTTCTGAAGACGGCATTGCCAAAGTAACTGCTAAAGTTCCATTAGCAGAGATGTTTGGTTATGCTACGGATATCCGGTCTAAGACCCAAGGTCGGGGTATTTTCTCTATGGAGTTTAAAACCTATGATGAAGTACCTCGCAATGTGGCAGAAGCCATCATTGCTAAGAATCAAGGGAACGCATAACAAAAAAAAGGAACATGTAATTCATGGCACGCGAAAAGTTTGAAAGGAATAAACCCCACGTCAACATTGGCACGATTGGTCACGTAGACCACGGCAAGACTACCCTAACTGCTGCTATTACTATGACATTGGCAGCTCAAGGGAAGGCAAAAGCGAGGAACTACGAGGAAATTGATGCAGCTCCTGAGGAAAAAGCACGGGGGATTACCATCAATACTGCTCATGTGGAGTACGAAACCGAAAATCGCCACTATGCCCACGTGGATTGCCCAGGCCACGCTGACTATGTGAAAAACATGATCACGGGTGCTGCGCAAATGGATGGGGCAATTCTGGTGGTTTCTGCCGCTGACGGTGCCATGCCACAAACTAAAGAACATATCCTCCTAGCTCGGCAGGTGGGAGTTCCTAACATCGTGGTTTTCTTAAATAAGAAAGACCAAGTAGATGATGAAGAACTCCTAGAGCTAGTAGAACTGGAAATTCGGGAACTGTTGAGCGAATACGACTTTGACGGGGACAATATCCCGATTGTGGCTGGGTCAGCCTTAATGGCTGTAAACGCCCTGACCGAGAATCCAAGCATTGCCAAAGGTGACAATGAGTGGACTGATGTGGTGCTATCACTGATGGAGAATGTAGACTCATACATTCCCACACCAGAGCGGGATGTGGATAAGCCATTCCTGATGGCAGTGGAAGATGTCTTCTCCATCACTGGTCGGGGAACTGTTGCCACCGGTCGAATCGAGCGGGGTAAGGTTAAAGTTGGTGAGACGGTAGAAATCATCGGGCTTAAAGAGACCCGTAACACCACCGTAACTGGTGTGGAAATGTTCCAGAAGACCCTAGACGAAGGGATGGCTGGAGACAATGTTGGGCTACTGCTACGGGGTATCCAAAAAGAGAACATTGAGCGGGGTATGGTACTTGCCAAGCCCGGTTCAATCACCCCTCACACCAAGTTTGAATCTGAGGTATACGTCCTGAAGAAAGAAGAAGGTGGACGTCATACTCCCTTCTTCTCCGGCTATCGCCCTCAGTTCTATGTACGAACCACCGATGTGACTGGCACTATTGATGCCTTTACTGCTGACGATGGCTCTACAGCTGAGATGGTGATGCCAGGCGATCGCATCAAAATGACAGTGAGCCTGATCAACGCCATTGCGATTGAACAAGGAATGCGCTTTGCTATCCGTGAAGGTGGTCGCACCATCGGCTCAGGTGTGGTGAGCAAGATCCTCGAATAGCAGTACTCTAATATAGAGTAGGAGCAGGGAAGCTCTAGCTTCTCTGCTCTTTATTCATGTTTATTTTAACTAAAAGAACCTAGAAAACTAAACAAATGGCAACTATTCAACAGCAGAAAATTCGGATTCGACTAAAAGCCTTTGATAGACGCTTGCTGGACACTTCCTGTGAGAAGATTGTAGATACAGCAAACCGCACAAATGCTACAGCTATTGGCCCGATTCCCTTACCCACTCGACGTCGTATTTACTGTGTTTTGCGATCGCCCCACGTTGATAAAGATTCTCGGGAACACTTTGAAACACGCACCCACCAACGGATTATTGATATTTATCAGCCTTCTTCAAAGACTATTGATGCTCTGATGAAATTGGATTTGCCTGCTGGAGTTGATATTGAAGTTAAACTTTAAGTATTTAAAGTCCCGGTAATCATTGATAAAATAAGATGGTTAATCGCCTTTGGTTGATTGTTAATGGAAAATTGACAATCAACCAAAAATTATAAGTATTCAACTAGAAGTAAAATAGCAACTCATCAACTTCTCGTCTAAATACTAGAAAAGATATAAGGGGAAAACCACACCAGGCTTCAGCAGTAAGATAGTGAGCCAAATATTACACAAAAGCCTGGTCAAAGGTATTGTTATTGCTGCTCCCTGCGGGGGCGACAAGTAAGTCATAAAGCAGACTGGATAAGGAAAGTAGCCCTCATGGCCTTGAGAGAATAGGGCAGTTTGTGAGGGTAAGAAGAGAATAATTTTTGAACTATCACCTGAAAACAAGAATCGGCGTTGCTGATCCAAAGAATAGTTTCCTAAAAATAAAACCATGCAATGCCTCTGCATGTCATATTTATTGATGCATTGATGCAGTGATTAGTGATTTTTAAAGTATAAACAAATTCCCCTTTCTGGTTAAGCATTCCACTACTGACGCAACACCAAAGAATTACCTATAATGAAAATTTAGTTAGACCTCTTCATGTTCAGCAACGAGCTTAACGGAGAACAAAATGCGATCGCTAGCCACGTAGAAGGCGCAATTTTGGTACTTGCTCCGGTTGGTACAGGCAAAACTCGTGTTTTAGCAGAGCGGGTTTTATGTGCAATTAATCAGGGTATCTCTCCTCAACGAATTCTATGCCTGACCTTTACCAATCGAGCTGCCAAGGAAATGAGCGGGCGGTTATCTCAGTATTGTCCAGAACAACTACAGCACCTAACAATTAAGACTTTTCATGGTTTGTGCGCCTCCATACTACGGATGGAAGCTCGTCAGATTGGGCTGCCAACAGATTTCGTGATTTATGACGATAATGATTGTCTCGAATTGGTTAAGGAAGTTTTCCATGTATTGAAAGATAGAGATGCCCAGCAGTTGTTTTCTAGCTTAGTTAAGTGCAAAATTAAGGCTGAAAACTGTCAATTATCTCTAGATAATCTGGTTGAAAATCTATAGATCGGACATGC